>CAZNNK010000151.1:109-10088 GCA_964574085.1 uncultured Coleofasciculus sp. | reverse complement strand
CTCACCAAAAATAATCCCATTCGGATTAATTAAAAACAGATTAGCTGTGCCATTTGCCAGAATCAACCCATCGATATTCGATAGATTATCACCCGTTACCCGACTCAAAATGTTCTCAATATTCAAGCCATTATTAAAAAATGCTACATTTCCTGTCGGTACGGAAAAATCTTCAAAACTATGGAACAGATTAACTCCCTGTATTTCCGTTCCTCCTGTAATTAGGTGAACCGGAATCCCCGTCACCTGAAATGTATCGACCTGAGAATTAACCGGAAGTGTATTATCGGGGACAATTTGAGCCGATGCTATTGTGACATTTGTCCAAAAGCTGAGAGTCACGCTGCTAATCAAAAAGCGGTTGATTAAATGTTGCATGGTTTTTTCCCTGATAGTTGCGGTTTTTATTGCGGGAAATAAATTTTTTCGTCAACCCTGTGCCTTAACTGGGTCGAAGGTTACGTCACTTTTTATTCTTCTCTATCATTTCTACCCTCGGCTTGGTTTTCACCAATATGTATGTCTTCAAAAGTTGATATCAAAGGTGCATTAATAATGTCTTCCAACTCAGCATACTCCAGCAAATTTTCCCATGCCGATACCACATCTGGATTATTGGGTTTGCTTTGACGAAGCGCCGCTAGATTAACGACTGCATTCTGCCAAATCCCAGCCTCAGCATACACCGCCACTTTATCCAGATCTTCTACTGAGTCTAATGAAAGTGTTAGGCTTGAATCCGGTGAGATGCGGCGGATTAATCCCTCGACCAAGGGATCGTTAGGATCACCAGCTTGACAAGTCATCGACACCAACCATTTATAATCCTTACCGATGTCCAATGGGGGTGCATTTTCAGGTACACTAATACTATAAATTCCTGGAGTTTCTGTTAAATTTAGTCTCACTGTTTCACCAATTTGCTGACTTTGCTCATCTTCTACTCTCAGTTCTAGGAAGTTGGCAGAGGTGGGAGGAACATAAACCAGAAGCGTTGGTTGCTCTGAGACCGTTAACTGAAAATTAACCCCAACCGGGGATTGCTCTGATTCCTGAAACTGCGGGCTAACTAAAACCGTTGGTACGAGTACCGTTAGAGAATGAGATACTGTAGCATCATCTTCAATACTTTGATCCTGAAAACATCGTCCATCATTGCGCTTTCCTGCACCTGTGGTGATCTCCGGTGTAGGTTGGTCGGGGTTGGGTTTAAAAATTACTCGTTTTGATTTAACAAGAGAGGGCATTTCGATCTGTGCCTGTGTGATTAGGTAAAAATTAGGAATTATCCCTAGTTCTAATAACACTGATGCTGACAGAATGGTGATATACCGAGAGAGTTTTGTACAAACCATGATCCTCTCCTAATCATAATTAATGAACTCACATCGCATATTTTAAGGCATTTTTGCGTTGAATGATTACAACGCTATAACACCAGATTTATAATCAGACTATCTACTTCAAATCTACCCCACTAGAATAATACGACACCCAAATTACCATTGTTATTTTCCATTTTTTACTCCTTACTTTCCTAAAAGGTATAGTTTTTACTTTTTGCAACCACTAACTTTGGTTACTGAACTGATGCTTTAGTAACGTATTACCGAAGTTTAAAATCAGTTAATAGCTATACAAATTCTATCAAGACCCTAGATTACCCGCATTTAGATGGTAATCTTGGCTCAGTTGCTCTGTTGATTAAAAAGATAATCGCTGCCTCTATTAAATAATACCTTAGCACTGTTTCCGTTCAAAAAAATCTAAAAATTTCTTCTAAAAATATTGAACTTTGACACAAAGCCTTACAAAATGAAATAAATTATTCCTCTGTGAAAGAATTTAAGTTAACATATTCAAAGCCAATTGCCCAGCAACACAAACGGTGACCAATAGTAAGGATGTCTGAATCTCGACTGGTGCAATAGCGCCACCTGAGCCTGACGCAACGCTTCCGCCTTGGTGACATTGGCTTGTGCCAATTCCTGATAAAATTTCACCATCAGCATCGCCGTAGATTGGTCATCCACTGACCATAACGTCGCCAACGTACTCCGCGCCCCCGATCGCACCGCAACTCCAGCTATTCCTAACGCCGCCCGTTTGTCACCTGCGGCGGTTTGGCAAGCACTCAATACTAGCAATTCCAAGGGTTGACGTTCCCTCTCCTCCCGCGCCTGGAGAACTTCACCCAATTGTTTCACATTGACGCGATCATCCCACGCCAAAATAAAGGTATCTTCAGCATCAGAACTAAACTGACCATGAGTGGCTAAATGAACCACTGGAAATGGCGCAGCGCTAATCTCTTCTTGCAACGCCGCGCTAGTAAACTGCTGATTCAGCAACACCTGCGCCGGAATCTCCGCCTGAATCTGCTGCACCTCCGACTCCACACCCGGTAGCGCGGGAAAGTTCTGCTTGGCTTCACTCAATCCGCCAACTAACACCTTAATTGGAGTACGGCTTAACGGTTGGGGTTCCAGGATTTGTAGACTTGGAGTCAGGGCGACACTATATTTTTCAATCAGATAGTTTTCACCATCATATAATGCTGCCATGGGCAGGCTTTTCAGGGAACCATCTAAAGCAAATACTAAAGTTTTAATCTCAGATGCGGCTAACTCCGTCTCAATCGGTTGTACCAACCAATCGTACAATTGAGAAAACAGAGGTAATCGTTCGCGATCGCTTGCCACTCGTCGCAGAGAACGGCGGGTTTGAGCCAAAACCGTTTCTACTTCCGTCTCAGATATATCAGTCGCGTAATGTCGTAGCGGTTGATTGGCGATCGCCACAATCACCTCCAATCGATCCGGTAAAATAATCGGATAAATCACCGCCGCATTCCCATCAACTTGGTCAACGGGTTCCGGTTGCGCTGTCAAACAAGCTTCTCGGAAGAAATTATCTAATTCGGCTAATTGTAGCGATTCAATTACCTCACGGGCTTGAACTAAATTCTCCTGGCTAATCCCTTGCTCACCCGGTTGCAACAATAAGCTAACAAGTTGGCGATAAATCGGTTCTACACTTTCTCGAAATGAGAACTGTAATTCTAAATTTGTCGCCACCAAATCATTCCGTAGGGAATTGAGAGAATGAATCGCTTCTTGATAAGCTGCAACGGCGCTAGGATAAGCTGAAGCCTCAGCAATCCCTCGGTCTATCTGAGCTTTCAGCAGTCGTCCTAACTGCCATTGCCACAAATAAGCAATATCAGGAGAATTGACCGATTGCACCAACAGCAATGCCTGTTCGGTTAGGGTTTTCGCTTCCGACCATTGTTGAATATACTCGTAAATCTGACCCAAATAACCCAAGGCGTAAGATTCCGCCCGTTTGTCTCCTAACTCTTTGGCTTGCTCAATTCCGGTTGTCAGAATTTGAGCAACTGTTTGTGGGTTCAGGGTGGGTTTAGTGTAGAGACGCGCCATGGCGCGTCTGTACAAGGCGGTGTCCTCCGGAAGGTTAGAAGTTAAACCCGCCCCTACAACCACTGATTCATGACGCCATAGCTTCAGCAGGCTTTGGCTAAAATTAATTCGGGCATAAATGGTGCTACGATTAGCGGAAAAATTGGCAAATTTAGACTGTATTTTCTCAGCTAATGCTTCTGCATCTGTCCAGTTTTCTAGTTCTATCAATAAACGCAGTTGATTTAATTGTGCCTGTAGGGTTGTGGTGGGTGAACCAGAAGACGCGATCGCCTGTTGATAAAACTCAATTGCCGCCTTCAATTCTCCCTGACTATACGCCGTATTCCCCAAACTTAAAAACGCCGCCGTAATCCCTGAGGATAAGTCTAACTTTTGGGCAATGGCTAAACTTCTCTGTAATACAGTCTCCGATTCTTCTAAGTCACCCACCAAGCGCAACGTATCGCCAAAACTTAATAATCCCGCCGCCTTTATCGCGGAGTCAGGCTGATTTTGCAACCGTTGATTCACTTGTTCTAAAGTCGCCCTAACTCGCGGATAAAACCCCAGAACTCGCAAGGCTTGCGCCTGATTCATCAAGCTACGCACCACCCCAATGTCATCGCCCACCTGCTGATAGGTTTCTGTCGCTTCCTCCCACGTCTTCAGCGCCTGTTCCGGTTGTCCCTGTGCCAGTTGCAGCTTCCCTTGCGTATTCAGCACCTGCGCCAAAACCGTCGTGCGATCGCGACTCGCCGTTTCAGTTTGCAAAAGGTGTAAACTCTTCTCAATCGCCTGATTTGCTGGCGTCCACTGTCCCAACTGCTGATAGGCGAGTGCTAAATTGCTCAGTACCATGGCTTGATTCAGGGAATCCCCTTGACTGGCAAAGAGATCGGCTGCCTGTTGCCAAGTGGTTACAGCGGCGGCAAATTCACCCGATTGATACCGTTGTAAACCCACTTGCACCAATTCAACTACATCGGGGGGAGAAACCTGAACTATAGAAGTATCGGGAATTGCCGCATTCACCTCTAGGATTCTCATTCCCCTGGGGAAATCTTGCCACGCCAATGCAACCGTCAACACCGTCGTCAAACCAACTAAGCCTAGATACTTGAGGAACTGCCTGAATCGTTTTCCTGTAGCGCTCATTGGACTATCCTGAAATGGAACTATGCCGTGCATCCAACTTCAGGATACTCCGCTTCATTGAGATCTTGGAGATCTTGCACCGTTGTCAGTCAACCCAAACCCTCCGGATAGAGGAACTGCGATCGCGGGAAATAAATACAAGACCCACATATCGCCGAATTTTGAAATTTAAGCGATAATGTGGGTTTTACTCAGGGTTCAGCAGGGTGCATCTGCTGTGGCTGGCAGGGTGCATCTGCTTTTCTTAGTTTGCCTGTTCCAGCGCGGTTTTAGGTGTAGCTATGATAAAGATGTTTTGAAGAGTTGGTGAAGTATAGGAGTATGGGGGAAATAGGGGAAATAGGGAAGCTGGGGGAGCTGGGGGAGCTGGGGAAGCTGGGGAAGCTGGGGAAGCTGTTAGCTGTTGGCGTTATTTCTGCCTTCTTGTACTAGGTTTAGCTGCATGATTAAGCGTCTCAAGACTGATCACTCTTGCCCACTTCCAACCTCAAAGCGATGAATTGAGGAGAGTATACATCAGCCGGATTCCCTTTTGCCACAAAATTTGATTTATTGAATAAAAACGTCTAGGTGTAAGCGAGTGAATCACATTCCCCCTATTGATCTGGCACGACAGTATCAGCGCATTGAAAACCAAGTCAGTGCGGCAGTTCAGGAGATACTCATCTCCGGACGTTACGTTGGTGGGCTTCCGGTTCAAGGCTTTGAGGAGCAATTGGCGGCGTATATGAATACCAGCGAATGCGTCGCCTGTAACTCTGGCACAGACGCCTTGTATCTGGCACTGCGAGCCTTACAGATTGGATCAGGGGATGAGGTGATTACCACGCCCTTCACGTTTATCGCCACGGCGGAAGTGATTACCCGGGTGGGGGCGACACCTATTTTTGTGGACATTGATCCCCAAACCTTTAATCTTGACGTTGATCAGATTGCAGCGGCGATTACCCCGAAAACGAAAGCGATTCTGCCCGTTCATTTGTTTGGACAGCCTGTGGATATGACGGCGATTATGGACATCGCCCAAACCCATGGTTTAGTGGTTATTGAAGACTGCGCTCAAGCAACGGGCGCGGAATGGGCGGGACAAAAGGTGGGTAGTATTGGGCATATTGGCTGTTTTAGCTTCTTTCCCACCAAGAATCTTGGGGCTTGTGGGGATGGTGGTGCTGTGATTACCAATGACCCAACCTTGGCGGCTACAATCAGAATGCTGCGAGAACATGGAATGCGCGATCGCTATCACCACGAAGCGACGGGGATTAATAGCCGTTTAGACGCCTTACAAGCAACCATTTTACAAATCAAACTTGGTTATCTCGATCAATGGAATCAAACACGCTCTCAGATTGCTGATCGGTATCATCAGTTATTACACCCTGTTCCCGGAATCGCTTTACCTCAAGAAACGCCAGGAAGCCATGCTGTCTGGAATCAATACACCATTCGCCTAACCAAAGATAGCCACAACGGTGACTATCGAGATCAGGTTCGTCAAAATCTGCAACAGGTGGGTATTATTTCTATGGTTTATTATCCTCTACCCTTGCACTTGCAGTCGGTTTATCAAAACTTAGGGTATCAAGTAGGTGATTTTCCGATTGTTGAGCAAGTCTGTCACCAGGTTTTATCTCTACCGATGTTTCCAGAATTGTCCTTTGAGGAACAGCAGCAGGTGGTCTATGGTTTAAAGGATTTGTCCCTACCTACTTAACAGCTTATAATTCCTCAGTACCCCTCCAGATGTCTCTGTCGTGATTGCAATTTATCCAGGCAGCTTTGATCCGATCACTCTAGGACACCTCGATATCATTGAGCGTAGCTGTAAGCTCTTTGAGACAGTCATTGTTGCCGTACTCCGCAACCCCAGTAAATCGCCATTGTTTACAATACAAGAGCGAGTGCAACAGATTCGTGGCTGTACCCAACATCTATCGAATGTCGAAATCGATAGCTTCACAGGTTTAACTGTGGACTATGCCAAACTCAAAAATGCTCAAGTCTTACTGCGGGGACTACGGGTGCTTTCAGACTTTGAAAAGGAACTCCAAATGGCGCATACCAATCAAACCCTCTGGGATGAGATTGAAACCGTTTTTCTCGCCACGTCCAACGAGTACAGTTTTTTAAGTAGTAGCGTAGTGAAAGAGATTGCCAAATTTGGCGGATCTGTTGATCATCTTGTTCCCCCGCAGGTTGCCCTAGATATTTGCCGATGTTACGCCCAGAGTCATCCCGCATCGAACCCGACCAACCCCCAGAATCCCACTCCCCAGAGAAACCCCTTTCCTCTGGAACCCCCGATGTAGATATCCAGCGAGAACTGAATAAGCTGGAGGAGATGCTATTTGATAGCCCACACATCCCCTTGACCAAGTACACGTTGATTGATGAAGAAGCGTTCTTAACCCAATTGGATGTAGTGCGGGCAAGTTTACCGGAGGCATTTGAAAAATCTCAAAAGATTGTCCAACAAGGGGAAGATATTCTCCTGCAAGCGGAAGACTATGCCCAAGAAATCCTAGAAGCCGCTGAACGACAGGCTCAACAGATTCTGGATGACATGGGGATTGTGCAACAGGCAGAACTGGAAGCCAAGCAAATCCGGCAACGGGTTCAGCAAGAGTGTGAAGCCCTGCAAGAACAAACCCGGACTGAAATTGAACAGATGCGCCGACAAGCCCAGCAGGAATTAACACAACTGCGCCAACTCGCACTGGAAGAATGCGAAGATATTCAAAACGGTGCGGATGATTATGCTGATTCTGTACTCAATAGTATTGAGCAACAACTTACGGACATGCTGAGGGTGATTCGTAATGGGCGTCAGCAACTTTACCAGGATGTACCACCTGGACAACCGCCGGAAAAAGATGGGATTGGCGGGTCTGGGTCTCGTTCATCCTCCGCGTCACCGAAAAAGAAGAGTGGGTAATAAGTAGTCGGACTTTCACTAAAGTTAATGGTTGAGATTAGGGAACAGGGAACCGTAAAGAATGTCCTCACCTGCGTTGGTAGTACTATAGTCCTATTCGGCTGTAACTCGCCCATACGGGATTGGGCGCACGGCGAAGAGGGTGTCGATGGTTCAACAGTAAAACCTGCGTAAGTCCTGTAATATCAGAGCAGAAGGTTTCAGGATATGACAGGCGGATGGAACAACCGTCTGGCTCTGATGGAGGGGAAGTCAACCCTAAACGTGGACGCCAGTCTAAGCTTAGGATTCCCTTGTCAAGTCGAACCCTTACACTGGTGCTTCGCGTACAGTGATAAGTAGTTCACATGCTGATCAAACGAGAGTTGAGCGAGTTATGAGTTACGATTTTGATCTGTTTGTTATTGGTGGCGGTTCCGGCGGAATTGCCACAGCACGACGAGCAGCAGAATATGGGGCAAAGGTAGGAGTTGCCGAATTCAGCCGTTTGGGGGGAACTTGTGTGAATCGCGGCTGTATTCCCAAAAAACTGATGGTGTATGCCTCTCATTTTCCAGAGGTGTTTGAAGAGGCACAAGGGTATGGCTGGAGTCCTGTACAAAGCAGCCTCGACTGGCACAAAATGATTGAGGCGGTGCAAAAGGAACTCGAACGCCTGAATGGGGTTTACCTGCGGATGTTAGATAAGTCGGAGGCGCAACTGTTTCAGGGGTATGCCAAGTTTGTTGACCCTCATACCTTAGAGATTTTTGAGTCTCCCACCAGCGATACCGCATCGCAGAAAGTGAGTGCGGATAAGATTTTGATAGCGGTGGGTGGACACCCGGTTACGCCCAATATTCCGGGTATAGAACATGCGATTATCTCCGATGATATGTTCCTCCTCAAGGAGCAACCGAAGCGAGTGGTGATTCTCGGTGGTGGCTACATTGGTGTGGAATTTGCCTGTATTATGCATGGCTTGGGGTCTGAGGTCACTCAGATTATCCGCAAAGAGAAGATTTTGCGGGGGTTTGATGACGATATTCGCACTCAAATCCAAGAGGGAATGCAGCAACACGGTGTCCGGATTTTAGATAGTAGCGTACCGACAGCGATTGAGAAGGCAGGAGATGGATTAAAGGTTACAGTCTGCGGCAAGTATGAGGAAACGGTAATTGGAGATATCTTTCTCGCTGCTACGGGACGCAAGCCGAATCTCCAGAATCTAGGTTTGGATAAGGCTGGAGTTGATGTCTGTCAAGATGCGATCGCGGTGGATGAGTACAGCCGTACTTCTCAACCCCATATCTATGCGGTTGGGGATTGCACGGATCGGATTAATTTGACGCCCGTTGCGATTAACGAAGGGCGTGCTTTTGCCGATACCGAGTTTGGTGGCAAGTCCCGGGTTATGAGTTATGAAAATGTCCCTTCGGCAGTATTTAGTACCCCAGAAGCGGCAACGGTGGGGTTAACTGAAGCTGAAGCTAGGGAAAAGCATGGCGATGCGGTGAAAGTCTATCGCGCCCGTTTCCGCCCCTTGTACCACACTCTGACGGGTCGAGAGGAACGGGTGATGGTGAAGTTAGTGGTTGACGAAACCACTGATAAAGTGCTAGGAGCGCACATGGTTGGAGCATCGGCGGCGGAGATTATTCAGGGCGTTGCGATCGCGCTGAAAATGGGAGCGAAAAAAGCCGATTTTGATGCTACCGTTGGCATTCATCCCTCAACCTCTGAGGAGTTTGTTACCTTGCGGTGATGTGAACAATGAGCGCATGAACCATAAACCATGAACTATGGGCGTCTAATTACTACCATTGTCCTCCTGCTACTCTCACCTGTGGCTATAGTTAACGTCAACGCTGTAGCCACAGCAGCCACCCATCTCCTGAAAGAGGCAGATACAGTACGCCAATTGCTAGAAACCAATAGCTGTATGGGGTGTGATTTACGAGAGGTAAATCTAGAAGACGCTAAACTCAAAGGAGCCAACCTGCGAGGCGCTAATCTTAGGTTTGCTCAATTAAGCCAAATTGAACTCAGCCGCGCTGATTTGGTTAATGCTATTCTCAGACATGCCGACTTGATCAGCGCGTCTCTGGTGGATACCAACCTCAGTAATGCGGACTTGAGAGATACAAACCTGATTAATAGTTTTCTCACCCGCGCCAATTTAACGAATGCTCGATTAGAGAATGCCAATCTAACCAATGCTTATCTCAAAGGCGCAAACTTACAGGGCGCAAATTTGCAGGGGGCTAACCTAGACAGGGCTGACTGGCGAGATGCTATTTTATGCCAAACGACGTTAGCAGATGGTACGGTATCGAATCGAGATTGTTGATTCGTTATTGGCCATTTGTCATTTGTTGATGATTGTTCATGGTTCATTGTTTATGGTTCATTGACAATCCTCTTCCCCTGCTCCCCCTGCTCCCCCTGCTCCCCCTGCTCCCCCTGCTCCCCCTGCTCCCCCTGCTCC
>CAZNNK010000150.1:0-10099 GCA_964574085.1 uncultured Coleofasciculus sp. | reverse complement strand
ATAGCTGTAGGGGCGGGTTTAGGGACAAAATTAACAGACAAACCAATAACTTTTCGACAAAACCCGCCCTCCCCAACTCGGTTAGTGGCGCAAACATTGAAGTGTTGGAGAAATACATTCAGGCTCTAGATTCACCAAACTGTTAAAAGGGAGGACGTTGAGTAGGGGTTTGGTCACCAAACCCCTCTTTTCCCTAATCTCAACCGTTAACTTTAATGAAAGCAAGTTACCGTGAGGTGGGCAAGAGCAACGAACGATAACATAAACGTTTCCAGCTTGATAACTCTTGCCCACCCTACATCACTCATTGGTTATTCGTTATTCGTCATTCTTCTGCCTTCTGCCTTTTATTTACCACGGATTGCCAACGATACTAAATGCTGACCAGTAATAGGGATGAGATAAGTCGGGATTACCCGGTTTAGCATCAGGAGAGGGCAAAGCAATTGCTTTATCAGACAAGATTAATTGATTATTTTCATACTTAACCTTTCCTTCAATCATTGCCATTTGCGCCCGTCGCCATGCTTCCGCTTTAATCGGTGCGTCATCCAGATTATTGTAAAACTCTGCCATCATTGGCAACGTTCCCCAATCCTCGATGTACCATAAACTGGCTAATACTGATTTAACTCCAGCTTTAGCCGCAAATCCAGCAAACCCCAGTTCAGCACTCGGATCACCTAAGGCAGTACGACAAGCACTCAAGACCACTAATTCTACAGCCGGATCATGCCAGCCTAAACTACGTACTTCGTCTATTCCTACCTTAGTATCCCATAACTGAATATAAGAATTACTGGGTGCGCCCGGTTCAAATTCTGCATGGGTAGCCAGGTGAATGATGCCAAAGGGTTTTTCTTCGCGTTGTGCCTTAAGATTGTTCACCGTAAACTTGTCATTGAGAAAGGCTTGACCACGCCATAATGTATTGGTCAGAATCGATACCTCAGCCGCCGCTGCTGGTAATTTCTCCAGAAGAGGATTATCGGGAAAATCTGAGGCTCCCATTGCCAAAACGGGCATGGTTTTAATATTGGCATAACGGGTATCCGTGAGGCTAACACTGGGCATCAAACTCACACTATATCGCTGCACGATAAAGCCATCTCCATCATGGATAGCGGCTATAGGCAATGAGCGCAACCCTTCATCCAGAATAAAGACTAAATTCTCAATTCCTGCTTCTTGTAAGTCTTGTTCTAAGGGTTCTACCAGCCATTGATACAGTTGTTTTGCGTCATCTAAATAGTCAAAGCCACCATCAAGGATTTCCTGACGAAAGTTCTGTCCTGTACGCAGAACATCAGATTGTTTAGCCCCTGATACTCGCTTTGTGATCACATCCCGATCTGCTGTTACCAGCATCAGTTCTAATTCCATTTCTGAGTTCGTGCTACTTGGTACAAAAACCCCGTAAATTACAGCCGGCTTGACCCCAGTTGCCACTTCAATGCTACGCAAGCGATTGCGAATTTCATCCAAGGTGAGGATTTTTTCCGCCTCCATTCCCATTTGTTTCTCAAATGCCTGAGTAAAGTAGCGCTCTATTTTGTAAACATCAGCATTGATAATCGGCTCTTGATCTAAGGCGTTAGGATTATCAAGAGGCTCTAGGGGATCTTGAAAATCTTTTTTAAAGGCTTGTAAACCATCAGGAAGAGTTGGTGAATTAGAGGGTGGATTAGAAGTCTGATCCGTTGTAATAATCCGGATATTACCGAGAGTATGACTTCCTGGAAATGACTGAACAGGTGCAATCGTAAACTCCCCACTGGTAATGGCTTCCGCCGTACCATTTTCACTGCCATTACCGACAATAAAAGGTTCGATCACTTCCTGTGCGCCACCACCATGACGAATGGTAATATCACCGCCACCGTTACCACCAGCCGTAGAAATACTAGCTTCTATGCCATTTTGATCGGTAAAACTTCCTGTTGCTTGAAAGAATTGTTGCGTTGTGATGTCAACATCACCACCTTGACCATTGCTGCCGCCTTGGGCATTAATAGAATTGACGGTAATATCTTCCAGGGGATCGAGGGTAACATTGCCGCCATCGCCTTCAGTGCCGCTAGAATTGATGGCTCCAGTTTGAATCCTGATATTCGCATTTACAGTAATATCACCGCCAATAGCTGCAGAAGAATTTAAGTCACCCGTATTAATTTCTTCGTCTTTACTGGTGAGGTTAATTGTGCCACCAGAGGTGGTTATATTTGCTGTGTTCAGATCATTACTGGCACTCGCGTCTACATTGCCACCACCGGAATTCAAGTTACCACTATTGACTTCTCCCTGTGTACTGGTGAGGTTAATTGTGCCGCCAGAGGTGGTGATATTTGCTGTGTTCAGATCATTACTAGCAGTTGCGTCTACATTGCCACCATCGGAATTCAAGTTACCACTATTGACTTCTCCCTGTGTACTGGTGAGATTAATGGTGTCACCAGAAGTGGTGATATTTTCTGTGGTTAGGCTACTATTGGCACTCAGTTCTACCTTGCCATCAGTTGCTGTAATATTACCGACAGTCAGAGTATTCGTAGTATTTAGGCTGAAATCCCCATCCAGGATTTGAATATCTCGAAGATTTGCCAAATTAATTGTGCCAGTTCCCGATTGATGAGTAAAGCTAGAGGCTGCGATCGCGTCTTTTGCCATTACATTTCCGGCACTAGCAATCGTCAGGTTTCCCAGAGGTATACTGCTACCTACTTTCCCCTCAAAGATCACATTACCCGTTCCTGCCGTAAGATTGAGATTTCGCGTCCCATCCAGAAGATTATTAAACAGAATATCTCCAGTTCCAGCACCTGTAGACAAGAACGTTTCACCCGTCAGCGTGAAAGCCGTATCAACCTGAATCGTTCCACCCTGACTGTTGAAACGAATCTCACTCCCATTGGTAGAAACATTACCCCCATTCTGAATTTCTATATTGCCCCCTTGACTAGCGAAATTAATTTCACCAGCATTGGTAGAGACATTGCCACCACTCTTAATTTCTATGTTGCCACCTTGACTGGCAAAACTAATCTCTCCGTTAGTCGTCTCCACATTTCCACTGGCAAGAATATTACCGCCAGTGGTGTTCATATCAACATTTCCACCAACGTTAATCGTGTTTTCAATCTTGACGTTTCCACCTGTGGGATTATTATGTTCTACAATCAGATCTCCTGTCTGAGTAATAATCTCGCCGAGAACATTAATATCTCCCCTTTCTTCCCCTGGATCGAGTTGAAGATATATATCGCCACTCCCCGAATTCAACCTAGCGTCAGAGGCTATTTCTATAAAAGCATCACCAGGATCTCGAAATGCCTGGATAGCATCACTATCATTGGCAATGAAGCTTAAATTCCCATCATCTGTGGTTATATCAGCATTGACAAAAATCCCTCGACCTGCTCTTAAGTTCAGTGATCCTCCAGCTCCGTTCGGATTATCAGTGAGAATTGCTGCATCTACAGTGATGTCATTGTTTGCCTGAAACTCAATCTCGGTTCCCGTGTTAGTAATGTTGGTAATCGTTTCAACATCAATCGTCACAGATTGGTCAGGATTATCGCCAAACTCAAAGCTGGAGCCAAACAAATAAATATTCCCTGCATTGTTCATACCTCCTGGCGCTCCCACTACCACGTTTCTCCTTACCCCAGCAACCGCATTACCAAAATTGGTGAGTGAACCAGGGTTCGTAAAAGTTTGCCATAAACGTCCAGTGTCAGAATCGGGCAAGGGTTCATACAAATAGGTAGCATTTTCTCCGGGAGCGCTGACGACAACGTTAAACCCTGTCTCAGACTCAGCCGATTCTACTGCTGCTACTGAAGTACCAAATTGACCGTTATCAGCATTGGGACTTGAAAAAGTATTTTTCACGTCGCCATCTTGATTAAACCAATAGACAGCACCTTGAACTCCTTGTCCCAGATTATCACTAGGAGCGCCCACCAGTATTTGCGACCCCATCGCAGCGACTGAATGACCAAACCGTCCACTATCTGTCGGATTGGGGCTGATCAAACGTTGTACTTGATTAGGGTTACCATTACTAAATAGATAAGCGGCACCTGCGGTTATTGTCCCGCCATTTACTTCTTCTCCAGGCGCTCCCACCAGCACATCGGATTCTACTCCAGCTACCGAAAAGCCAAAGTGACCCCTAGCAATAGAATTGGAACTGAAAAACGACGTTTTTGCTGTATTACTACTGCTATCAAATAAATAAGCAGCACCTGCATCTTGTCCGTTGGTATCATCTCCTGGAGATCCGACCAAAACATTTGACCCCACAGCGGCGACGGAATAGCCAAAGCCTAATTGAGGATTACCATTAGGCGTTGAGGAATTTGGGTTTGTGTAAGGTTTTATGAGTCCATCACGATCAAATAAATAAGCCCTTCCTTTTCCTTCGTCCTCTCCTGGCGCACCAATAATAACTTTGTCTGATCCCATCCCAGCTACGGCAAAACCGAATCGACCATTGTCGGTTTTATCCTGACTCGGAAACGCGTCCAGTTCTTCTCCAGTACTACCATCAAACAAATAGGCAATACCTACGTTGTTATTTCCATTTGGATCGTCGTATCCTGGATCACCCACAAGTATATCTGAACCTAGCGCCGCGACTGAATAACCAAACTGATTTCCTGGTGATGAAGTCGTCGGATTAAAGCGTATCGCTAAGGGTGAATTTGCATCTCCAATCGTGATATTTTTAGGATCAAGTAATAATGTACCAGGTTGACCATTCAATGCTCCCGCATCAGCATGACCCGTGAAAATCAGCAATTCTTTTCCTGAAACCTCAATAAATCCCCCGTCTCCTACTTCCGTTCCCCCACGGGCGCTAATGGTTCCATAAAAGCCCGTCACCTCATCTGCCCAAACAAACACCTCACCGCCTGTCCCCTGTTCTCCAGCATCAGCCGTAATCAGCGAGTTTTCACTGATTAGGGTTTGAGACGCATTAAACGTACCTTGACCCTGATAGTCACCACCCAGTCGTACTGTTCCACCGCCATACATCCCAGAAGCATTAATTGTGGCATCAAATACACCCACTTTATTACCAAACACATTCACCGACTGGGAATCAACGCCGGGAGACTCATGAGACACATCCAAAGTGCCAGAGGCGATCGCCACCCCGGCTTCTGCGGGTACACTCAAACCAGACTCCTGAAGCTGTACTTGACCTGTCTGTGTAACCGTTAATCCCGTCTCTACGCTTTCCTCTGTACCCGTCAGCAGCGTTGGTAAATCCAAGGGATCAATGGCTTCCATCTCCCCATTCTCATTGGTAGATGGTACAATTTCTAAACTTAATAATTGTCCCGGTTGACTGATCCGCACCCGATTGGATTCTGGTACAGCCGCCATTGTAATGGTGCCGCCCGGTGCAGTTAGTTCACCGGTGTTAATTGTATTTCCCGCCAGTAGGGTTAAATTATGTCCTGCTGATACGGCTAGATTGCCACCATTAATCAGAGTGGCGGGTTGCGCTAAGTCAAAGGCAAACTGGTTGGGATCACCGATTAACGTCTGATAATTATTTTCACTAAAGACATTGAACCACTGATCCCCCTCAAACCCAATGCCTGTGGCGGTTGTAGCGGTAAACGACGCGGGAACATTTAAACTGGCATTCGCCCCAAATACAATCCCCGCCGGATTCATTAAAAATAAATTCGAGTTGCCCCCAGTAACTTGAATTAAACCATTAATCATGGAGGCTTCTCCACCAACCACCCGCCCCAAGATATTGCGAATTTGCGGATTAGACAGAAAATTGGCAATTTCACCAGCAGAAAGACCAAAGTCTTGGAAACTGTGAAATAGATTTTCCCCATCTCCGGAAAATGTGCCACCGTCAATGTTAAATTGGTTACCGTTTTGCTCAACCGTTGTACCTGTCCCATCACCAGCCTCGGTAATGGACTGAGCCATGATTAAACTTGGGGGGTTGATCGGTGTGGCTTCTTTGGTTAAAATGGAATCTTTAACAAAAGTAGTGGGTGGGTATGGCTGAGTAGTTGAGGTGTTTCTCAATAGAGAGTCAGGGTTAAACTGAGGAACAATCGGTACGTCTGTTTTATTCATATCGAGACGGATCGATATTGCCTGAGTTGGCTGTGTGCTAGTCGCACCCAAAATGGGTAAGGTAGCCAACAGCAGGATTGCTCCTTTCATTGCAGAATTAATCATAGGGGCTACAAAACTCCGTGGAATAAGTAAAACTGATGTATAGGACTTTACCGAAAGGATGACACTCAACCTTAAATAAGCGAAGTCCTAACTAGAAGCCGCACTGAATCCCAATACGATTACTCAGCTATCAAATAGTACGTTGAATTTTAAAGAGACACCAAAACTCTTGCTGTTGAATTACTATTGCTGTTGAATTATCGTCGAAAACATCTGAATAATCAACCTGGGCTATCTGTTATCGGTTTCAGCTATGGTGAACCTAGGCAAATGCACAATACATACCTATCAAAGAAATTCAGCACTTGGAATCTCTTTGCCGAAATGACTCAATTATGGTCAGCCACCAACCTATATTCTCCAATGACAACCAAATACTAAATCATTGGACAACAAAGCCACAGTATTTAGTGATACACCGCCGACTACTTTAGACAAAATGTCCAATCTACTTCTTTATAGCACACTGTTTTCAGGGTCAGGTGGCTATCGAATGAAAATTAGGGGCAATGCAATAAGCTGTTGTCTGTTGGGTACAAGAGAACAGCCACAGTGGGAAAGCGAATGATCGAACGAGGATAGTGTAGCGGGGTCTTACAGGTTCAAATCAAGTCGCTGATATCTTGTGTTTAACGTGGAATTGCGAACATCCACTAGATATAGCGGTTTTTGGCAATGATGGAAGACAAGCAACCCTAGTTAAAGGACAGGGTGATGGATAATTCTCAATTGAGAACCGCTAGAAACATTTGGGGATCACCGAGCCGAAGCACTACAGCATTCAGTAATGGGTTTGGATGCGATCGCCTCGAGTTCAATATCCTCTAACAAGTTACTCCAATCCATCGCCAGGGCGTAATTGGCGCTCTGAGTACGGCGAAGGTTGCCGATCAGGGTGAGAGAGTCAAACCAAATCCCATTCCGGGCTAAGATAACGGCGCGATCGCGGGGAGTCAACGCTCGGTTTAATCCTTGTTGAAGTTCAGCCGTTACGGGAACACGCTGGATAAATCCTCGAACTCGGACTCGTTTGGGATCACTACGAACCGTCGCCTGTTGGGGATCTTCACAATAAACGGTAAAAATCCAGTTGTAGTATTGATTTTCCTTTAGCGCCGGTGTATTGGGCGGTAAAGCAATACTCATCACGCCGGGTAGAGCGTTCGTTACGGGATAGGTGGTTTCGTACACCTTCTGTCCCTGATCACTCCAGAGGGCAAATTTCATCGAGTGGAATGTATTCGCGCCATCGGGAATATAGAACCAGAAGGTGGGATGTTCCTCTACCGTTAATCCCAAATTGGTATCGGGAATCAGGGCGAACAGTGGTTCTCCGGATTGACCGGATTGATCCACCTTACAATCATTACGACTCGCGCCCCCTGTACGATTACCAGAACGAGGACTTCCCCGACCCGAGAGATCCAGATTAAACTCAAGCATATCTTGCAGCGAGGGAGTATTATTCGCTGAGTTGGTCGGTTGAGAGTAAGTCGGAAGGGGACTAACCAGACAACCAACCACAATTGATGCGATCGCCACAACCCGTTTGATGGGTGGAGGCGATATAGGTATCCTAGTCATGACATAGTAAAGTCTATAGATTTAGACATTTACATAGTACAAGTCGGTAATGTCTTCATCCGGATTTATGATACAAGTTCAGAAAAACTGATATTTATGTTGGCTTGGGGAGTAGACTTGAACTCGAGTTGCCAACTGTTCCCCACAACCAGTCAACCCACACCCCACGCCCTGTCTCCTGTTTAGCTTTCTTACCCGCCACTTCAGACCTGGCAATTGTCTCCAACTTTCATCTCTGTTCTGGCTTGTGGGTTATTTTTGCCATGTTGATCTAGAGCTTACAGGCTTTTTGTAGCTGTAGCGACTCCTCGCGCCTGCAAGCCTAACTAGCCTTAACCCAATTCGGCTTAAGGCTTTATCGATTATCGATTAGAGATACTTTTCTAGAGTGTTTGCTAGAGTGGTTTTTGGAACGGCGCCCACAACCATATCGACTCGTTGCCCTCCTTTAAAGATCATTAAGGTAGGAATGCTGCGAATCCCATACTGACTGGCTACATTGGGATTTTCGTCAGTGTTGAGCTTCACAACCTTGACCTGACCTTCGTACTGTTGGGCGATTTCATCTACCACAGGTGCGACCATCCGGCACGGACCACACCAAGGTGCCCAAAAATCGACTAAAACGGGAACGTCACTATCTAGGACGTCTTGCTTAAAACTGGCGTCTGTAACTGCTACGGCTGTTGACATGCCTGGAAATCCTTGCTTGTACTATTCTATGTGTCTTGGGATATTTTACCACAGAGAAAACTGAGCGTTCCCCTGCAAAAAAAGTATATATTTAGACATAAATTGTCATATCTTATCGGTTAAGATGTTAAGCTATCGTGACATTAGAGCTTGACGCTGAAAAAGGAACCGCCCGAACATAGTCCGGGCGGAGTGTGGTGTGAGGAGTGAACGGAAACATGCGTCTCCGCTTTCTCTATGTTAACTTACATCAGTGGGGTTTGGGGCAGTTTGTCAACCCCAAAAATTTTATTTACCCATTCCCAACTGTTGTGCTTTCTGGTAAACTTTCCCTTCTGTGAGCAGGGAGGGCGCAATCACCACCTCCACTTGCTGCATTTCTTTCAAGTTCTTAGCGCCCAAGGTTCCCATACTGGTTTTCAGCGCCCCTAAAAGATTATGAGTGCCATCATCCAGTTGGGCTGGTCCAATCAGAATTTCCTGTAACGTTCCCGTACTCCCCACCTGAATGCGCGTTCCTCGGGGCAGAACCGGGCTAGGGGTTGCCATTCCCCAGTGAAAGCCGCGTCCGGGGGCTTCTTTGGCACGAGCCAGTGGAGAGCCAATCATCACCGCATCTGCGCCACAAGCGATACATTTACAGATATCTCCCCCGGTAATTAAGCCACCATCCGCAATGACTGGCACATAATTACCTGTTTCTTGATGATAGTCGTCACGGGCAGCCGCACAATCCGCCACCGCCGTCGCTTGGGGGACGCCCACACCCAGAACCCCCCGCGAGGTACAAGCCGCACCCGGACCAATTCCCACTAATACCGCCGCCGCACCGGCTTTCATCAGATTCAGGGCAACTTGGTAGGTGACACAATTGCCCAAAACCACGGGCATTGGCATATCCTGGCAGAACTGAGCTAAATCTAGGGGGGTGACTAACTCGGGTGACAGGTGAGCCGTGGACACCACAGTGGCTTGTACGAAGAATAAATCCGCACCCGCCGAGGCAACAATTTCACCATATTTCATCGCCCCGGCTGGCGTAGCACTCACCGCCGCAATCCCACCTTGGTCTTTAATGTCCTGAATTCGCTGGCTGATTAATTCCGGTTTAGTCGGTTCGGCATACAACTCCTGCATCAGATTCACGAATTCTGATTTACCCACGGAGGTAATTCGCTCTAATATCGGAGCAGGGTCAGCATAACGGGTTTGAATGCCTTCGAGGTTTAAAACCCCTAGCGCTCCCATCTCAGATAGGATCACTGCCATTCGCACATCAATCACACCGTCCATCGCACTGGCAATGATCGGAATTTCTCGTTCGATGCTCCCCAAGCGCCAACGGGTGTCTGCCAAATTCGGGTCTAGCGTCCGTTGTCCGGGGACTAGTGCGATTTCATCGATGCCGTAGGCTCTGCGAGCTGTTTTACCTCGCCCAATTTGAATATCCACGCTTCTCTATTCGTTCCCAAGACTATTTAAGCTAGGGTATCAAATTTTGTTCTTTGTCATTGGTTAGGGAATAGGGAACAGGGAATAGGGAATAGGGAAATTTTGTCTCCCATCTTCCCCATCTTCCCCATCTTCCCCATCTTCCCCATCT
>CAZNNK010000149.1:0-10107 GCA_964574085.1 uncultured Coleofasciculus sp. | reverse complement strand
GCAACAGGCAACAGGCAACAGGGAAATGTCCTAACGTATCTTCGTAGTGCTATACTCTGGATTCTCCGGGCGGATACGCCTTCTCAAAGAGCGAATTCAGAACTGGATTAGTAAGAATGGCACACCGCCAGTCGGTTCGCGAGCGTGGGAAGCCAAACTAGAGGTAGAAAAACTGCCTCGGATTATTGATGAGCGCTTGGAACGCTTGGGAACAGGGGACTTGGATGTTGATGCTGAGGCTAATCTCCGAGCCGATATCGAAAACCTGCAACAACAGTTAACGCAGCACCAAAACACCTTGGATGAGATGGATGTCAATCCTGGTGTTGGCTTTGTTGCAGCCGATGCCAATAAGCCTGGTAAACAGACCAATCAACCGCAAGAGTCGCAGCCGAAAAAGAGTGAAGATGAAGGCTTACAAGACCTGAATACTGCCCTGAATCTCCGCTTGAGTCGCCAACAACAAGAGTATTTGAGGGGAAATACTGAAGGCAATCCCTTAACTAAAACTCAGATCAACAAATTGATGGATCATGCCCAAAATGATTGGCAGCAAGTTAAAGCAAACTACCTACAGTATCCCCAATTGATGCAGCAACTGGTAGACTACCGCCAAAAAGAAGTTCAAAAAGTGATTAACGAAATCAAAAAAGGTCACCAAGATGTAGAGGTCGTCTTTCGAGATAAGGGTAGCGGAGGCCCAATCCGGCAAATTGCAGCAGGTAGCGCTGATCTGAGTTCAGATTACGATATAGTCTTTTACAGTAGAAATAAAGATAAAAAAAATCGAGCGATTCAAGCTATTGAAGCCGTCCAACAATTTAACGCTCTCTTTAGAAGTAAATTTGGTCGAGAGGCGGGTTTAGTTTTTGACACCAATGTTTATACACCAGGCTTTATTCCCGATGCCGCTTATAGCCCAACAGCAACAAGGCTATCTAAACTTCAAAACCTACAGAAAACCTTTGATGAGACAGACACAGCCAATCAGACTCTCCAGGAAAAAGAACAAGCGCTTCGTGATTTAGATGAGCAAGACAAAAATCAGGAGAGCCAAACCAAGCGAGCGGAACTGGAAGCCGAAATTACAAAAATTCAAGCTAAAATTGATAGCCTGAATCAGAAAGCCACAAAGTTAAAAACTGAAATACGCAAACTAACCAAAGATCTCAAACTCCAGCCTGGAAATCTAGATTCACCAGCGGTAGTCCAGCACGAAATTAAGCGATTCAGTGAAGACCTCAATAAACAGTATGAATCAGAGAAGAAACGTAACGCCGCCGCTGATGCAGAAACGGATGCCATAGTTGTAGCTGATCAAGATGTCATGTCTTTAGCGCAGCAGCGGCGGAACATGACTGATCAGGAATGGAATAAATTCCAAGAAGAAACCTTAGCCGGAATCGAATCAGGTTCTGATCTACACAACCAAACAAGCGATCGCTTCCAAAATGCGAATGACGTTTACACCGGTATTCGAGCTGAACTCGATGCTAAAATTATTGAGTTAAATAAACAGAAAGAGCTAGAACATTCTGATCCAGCCAAACAAAAAGTTGAGCCGGAAGATGATGTAGAAGCGATTAAGGCTCAAAATCCCAATGCCGAAATCGAAGCCAGCAACCTACTCTATACTCAGCGGTTGCAAGAGGTTAAAGCGATATTAGAAGAACTTGAACCCTTGCGCGATACGCGACGTAATGAACCATTAAATGAGCAAGAAAAGAACAGCTTAATCAATTAACTGTTGAATGGAATAAGAAACAAAGCGAAGCCCTGATTTTTGCGAACCAGGCTTATTACACAGGCGGTGCAGCGCAACATGTTGTCGGCAATCAGCAGATGAGTTTAGGTAGGAAACTGTCACCCGAAGAATACTTAAATTCATTTAACGAACAAGTTAGCTATGCCCTTGAACATATCACCGATCATGAAGGTTTGGGTCATTCACTCTGGACAAGCGGTAAATATTTAGATCGAGCCACGGATGCTGTCGATCAGCTTACCCAAATCGAAAACCTTTTAGACAGTTCTCCTATCGAGTTTGAGGAATCAACGAAGAATCGTGTGACAGGAATGCGCGAAATGGCGCAGCAGATGCTCAAAATCAAGAAAGGCAAAGATGAGTATGCTGATCTTTCTCCAGATCAGAAAGCAGAAAAAGCCATAGAAGTGGCTCAAGAGTATCAATCCGAGTATGGCTTGGATTTGCAAGATATTAATGGGATGCGGCAAGAACTGATTAGCTTAAGTATTGAAATCAATAAGCAAGTTCGTCGCCAAGGGGAGAGTTATAAAGCTAAAAACTCCTTCGATCAAGAAGGAAGTCATCAGCAAAACCTCCCTCCTACCTCAGAGGTGAATCCATCGGAAAATCAGAGTAATTATGACAATGAATCCCCAGCAGAAACGAGTGTTACAAACCCCAAGACGAGTAAGGAACAGGATAAAACAGGGTTAGAGCCAGACTCTCAACGGAAAACGGATGAAGACAATGAACAACCTCTCAATCACCCAGGTGTTGAACTTCACAATCACTTTACGGGTATCTTGAAACCTGCAAAACTTATAGAATTGACAGGTAAACAACCTAGTGATATTTTGACAGACTTATGGAACAATACATCAGGTAGCACTAAAACCGTTATTGGAGAAGTCTTGAAGAACAATGGCATTTTACAAGCCGATGGAGAGTCACTAAACTTAAGTAACTCCAAGGTTGTAAAAGTCACACTTCTAGAGTTGCTGACGGCGACAACGATTCCCTTCGATGAAACCTATAGAATTAGAGGGAGTGTTCTACTCTCAACTACTCCTGAACAACAAGTTCGAGCAACATTAGAACAGCTCAAAGCAGATGGCATTAAGTATGCAGAATTACAGGGAGGATTACCGCGTGGCATAGACCCTGAGCAATTTAGAGCAATGCTTGAAGAATACGGATTAGAGGTACGATTTCTAGACATTATTAGTTCTGAACGACTGGCAAGTGAACATCCAATCAAAGAAAAAGACTTAATCGCTAAACCTGAAAGAAAAGCGTTACAGCAAGTTGGTAACGGTCAAACGATTGGTATAGACATTGCTGGCGCAGAACGTCGCTTTACGTCAGAGGGGATGAAACGGTTCAAGAAAATTTATGAAGAACTCAAGCAAAAAGCACTTGTTCCATGATGTTAAAACTATCCTGAATACAGATGCGGGTGGCGTCATGAATACGTCTCTACAAAGAGAGTATGAACTGGCTCATACCATCCTGAGTCGATTTAAGGATAATGAAATTCCTATCGTGGTTGATAACGTGCATTATTACTTCAGCGAAATTCCTGATGAAGGAGATAGAGGCCCTGGCGTTGAATACAAAATTTTACCCGACGAAAAGCGAGAAAATTTTGATATAGAGCGACTCAAACAAGAAGCTGAAGGCTATTCTCAAAAAATGTAACCCAGTTCCAGTAACGATAAAACAGTAGACAGTAACCCGGATTTAATACTTATTTATCAAGAGAGGATCGATCTATCTATGGAAATGTGGCTTCTGCATCTTGCAGCACTCGAAGAACATGAGCGATGGGTAAGGAGAGGATGCCAAGGTTCGGGATGTCTGGTACTGGAAAATGAAGACTTAAAAAATGCTGTATTGCCCGGTTTTAATCTGGTAGCCGCCCGATTTAAGGGATGCGATTTTAGCCAAGCCAATATTAGGGGGGGGAATTTGACTAGCATTCAGTTGATCAATTGTATTTGGGACAACGCAATGCTAGAAATGGCAACCCTTGATCAAGCGGTTATTGAGAATTGTCAATTTGTTGGGGCGTATCTTAATGTCGGACATTTTATCGAGGCACAAATCCGGGGAGGAGATTGGAGCAAAATTGATCTCCATCGGTCAACTTGGACAAACGCCCAAATACGAGATGTCTGTTTTAAAAATGCTCGTTTTCAGGGGGCAAAGCTCCATAATACTCGTTTAATTAATTGCGATTTTAGAGGGGCAAATATTGCGGCTATGACTCCCGATAATGCTGTTTTTGATCGCTGTGATTTTCGCAACTGCGATCTCAACTATCTCAAACTTAAAAATACCTTATTTAATAAGTGTGGATTTTACGGTTGTACGGGGACTCCGACGCTAGAGGGAGAGTGCCAAGTGATTGAACCTGACTTATCTGAAAACTTTGATGGTAGTAAGATAGTTGATACCGAAAAACTCTTCCAGCTTTGGGGCTTGGGTTAAAGGTGCTTAAGCTGCTATGCTTTTAATTTGTTTGTTGAGACGGATGGGGGATGAGTATAAAAGTTAACTGTTTGTTTCTTATCTGAAGACTATTTAATTGAGAAGCTCAGCCTCTTAACTATACAGCGAATCTCGGTAAACCTAGAGTTTGAGGAATTATTATAGACATGACTGAAGGAGAGATTATTCATAGCCTCAAAGCACACACTGACTTCCTCTATTGCCTTGCCATCAGTCCTCATGGCAAAACATTAGCCAGTGCTAGTAAGGATAAGACGATTAAACTGTGGCAGTTGTCAAATGGTCAAGAAATATGCACATTAAAGGGTCACAATGATGCTGTTTTTCATGTTGCTTTTAGTCCAGACAAACAGATTCTAGTAAGTGGCAGCAAAGATAAAACAATTAAAGTTTGGAACATCAAAACTGCTCAGGAAATCAATACATTTTTAGGACATACAAATTGGGTCACAGCCTTAGCCATTAGCCCAGATGGACAGATTTTAGTCAGCAGCGGCTTTGATAAGACGATCAAGCTATGGAACTTGCAAACTGGGGAAGAACTCTGCACTTTTAGGGATCATTCGTATCCTGTAACTTCTGTTGCCATTAGTCCAGATGGACAGACGCTAGTGAGCGGTAGTAAAGATAAGAGCATCAAAGTGTGGAGTCTTCAAAATGCTAACTTAATTGGTACACTCACTGGTCATACTAAAGAAGTAGAATCAGTGGCTATTTGTTCAAATGAAAAAACTATTGCCAGTGGCGGTTTAGATGAAACGATAAAACTCTGGAACATTGATAAAACTCAGGAAATTCACACCCAGACTTGCGGATATTTGGGTAGTGTTTATTGTCTTACGTTCAGTCCAGATGGACAAACTCTGGCAAGTGGTCACAAAGACGGTACAATTCGCTTCTGGAACCTAAATACTGGTGAAGAATTGTTCAAACTGAGAGGACATGGTTTAAACGGTGTTAACTCTATTGTTTTTAGTCCAGATGGCAATTTTCTTGCAAGTTGTGCATTTTGGGACAAAACGATTCAGATTTGGAGATTGCGGTAATAGGAAAATGTGAATCCGAAATGAAAAACTTAATTTAGGAATACTGAAAAAAAACGCATATTTTATGGCAAATCCAGAACATCTTGCTTACTTGAAACGAGGAGTTACTGCCTGGAATCAGTGGCGGAAACAAAATCCGGATATCCTGTTTAATTTGTACCAGGCAAATCTTAGTTATGCCCAGTTAAGTGGGATCAACCTAAGCTATGCCAATCTCACTGAAGCTAACCTCACCGAAGCTAATCTCAGTAATGCTAATCTGAATAGGACAAGTCTCAGAAGAGCTATCTTGAGAGGAGTTAACCTTGATGGAGCTAACCTTGAAGCTGCTAACTTAGAAGAGGTTAATCTCACCGGATTAAACTTGAGTGGCATTAACTTTAATATGGCATACCTGGAACGGGTAAACCTAGAGGGGGCTAACTTGGGTAATGCCAATCTCAGTAATGCTAACTTGAAAGGGGCTAACCTGAAAGGGGCTAACCTGAAAGGAGCAACGTTGTGGGGCGCAACTCTATGTGATGTAAACTTGGAAGGAGTTAACCTCGACGGAATAAACCTAGAAGAGGCGAACTTGAGTCGAGCTAATCTGAGTCGAGCCAATCTGAGTGGAGTTAACCTTGAATTTGCCTACCTTGGAGAGGTTAACTTAAGTTATGCTAATCTGAGTCGAGCTAATCTGGAAGACGCTAATCTCGAAGGAGCCAATCTAGAAGGGGTTTTATTTAGCCATACAAATCTTAATGGAGCGAACTGGAATGGAGTGACTCTTGAAGGTTTTTTTGACAGAAGCCCCATAGAATAAAGTGTTTTGAGTTATGACGACTACATCGACTTCAACTAACCCAAAGAGTCTGGGGATAATCTTTTTGTCCCCAACTCCTTTTTATTCAAATCCAATCCGCTCTTTTTTACAACATCTGCAAAAGAAAACGTCTTCATCCTTTGACTTTGTTCATTTTCCTAAAAATCTCTACACGGCTTCTGAATCTCTCGCCGAAGACTACCAACCTTTAACCCTCTCGCTGCAACTTTCAGATGGAACTCAGCATCCAGTAATTATAGCAATTACTCCCCAACAAAACGATTCAGCCCTGTTGACTCTGAATCTTGGCGGCGCTGATATCGCTAGACATATAGTAGGCGAACAAGCCAATAATGCCAGTATTTCTTGGTTAATAGATATTCTCTGTACCGGGGTGCGGATGACAAGGGCAGATTGTGGCTTCATTTCTTGGGAAGCCCAACCCAATGAAACCATTAAAGCCAGAGTAGAGTATGGCAGATTATATCTGGAGAAACTACCAATTATGCTGTGGACGACAGCACCCCTATCTGAAGCTATATCCCACCTGAATGCAGATACCTGGAAAACCGAACAGCAATCAGATGGAGCCTGGTTAATTATACCTCAAAGACTTCCAGAAAATCAAAACACTGGAGAGAAAAATTCTTTGTGGATTAATGCCACCCAAACTCGCTACTTTCTAATTCCAAATCGCCAAGAGATCCCCGGTGGCAATTTCCCACTCCACAACCTAGAGGGTGAACAAAAAAAAGTGGCGATCGCGGCAATAGCCTCTTGTGAAATTACCCAAGAGCAAGCAAAAGCCTACCTGGAATCTCAGATAAACCAGGCGATTGATCAAGCTAAACATGCTTTGTTTAATCGGATCACCTTCTTCATCGGACAATCTCCAGAAACTCCGCGACAAACCACAACTCTATCAGAATTAATGGCTGTTTTATTGGGTATTTCTCTGGAAGACTTGCCCAATCATCCGGAAAGAGCTAAAGCCGATTTAGACAATCTAATCACCACTTTCAAGGACATCATTGGAGGTTCGCTCTCACCAGAGTCAGCTCGACTTGATGTAGCTCGTCAGCAAATGCACACGATCCAAACAAATCTCAAGGCTCACGGTATAGATTTGGGTAACACGTTAGAGCAAACTCCAGAATCTACAGGGAGTAACCAATAGTTACGAAGGCATTCTCTGTAAGAAGAAAAATGCCATTGATTATGTCTATGCTGAGTATCCTCTAATTACACTTGATCCGGCTCAGTTTTCCTGGAACTGGTCTATAAATAGAAGTACAGGAAAAGGAGGTACTGATTCTCCAATTTGATCAGCCATCTGAGTATAGGAACCCAGAAAGTGAAATTTATCGGGATAAGAATGTAACCGTGCCGCTTCACGAATCGTAATAGTTCGATTTTGGGTGGGATGAAAAAATCTGCCCGAACCCGGATGAAAAACCCATCGAGTAATCGTTCTAGCAGGTTTATCCCAGTAAAGCCTGCCATAAGCGCCACTGTAATGCTTCTTCGGAGCTAGTGCTGGCGGTAAATCTCTGGCATCTTGTCCTTCTGTTAATACTTTAGCTCTGGACATTTGTATAGGACTTAATTGACGAGCAATGTGATTAACTAGCTTACTACTACCACGACGTAGTAACGCTTGATAGTCAGTTTTTGGTTCACAAATATAGATTTGTGCAGTATGTTCCTGTCCAGCGTCTAGTACGGGCAAATCTCCAATAGCATCTCTTACAGTCACCATTGGCAAGGCAATCGCTGGTAAAATACTCAACTGAATCGTCTTTTTATTAGAGGTGAGTGATTTAATATCTCCATGATGAGTAGGTTCTGGTAGTATAGGAGGTTTTGATCGATAGCACATATTGTCCGAAAGCCGGCTAAGTGAAACCCTGTAGTCAAGCCTCCAGCACCCGAAAATAAATCAATAGTTGTGTATTGCATATCGCTCAACGTCAACTTGAACCATAAATTCTCTTCCTTGAACGAATGACATAAAACATCAGACAATTACAACATCGTTCCCTGCAAACCAATCAGTAATCCACTCACCACCATAGCAGGCGTGCTAATCGGCATCGAGTTCAGAGTCGGTGTCGCCGTTGGTTTATTGAAATAGTCATAAACCGTGCGGGAAAGGTTGCGAATTAACTCCGAGGCGCTAGCATCGTTATGGGAGCGTTTCACCAAGGTGACGATGAGATAGCGTTTGCCTGTAGGCATATCCACAATACCTACATCTCCCAACACTGAGCCAATATCCCCAGTTTTATGGGCAACTGTCGCCCCTGTACCTAATCCTTGAGGAATCAGAGAATTATTCACGGTACGCTGCATGATATCCAACAACCGATCGCGCGATCGCAGACTCAATAATTCCCCTTGATTCACCTTATACAGCAAGTTTGCCATGTCTCTGGCATTGGTGGTATTCGTTCCTTCTAAATCCGGTAAGGGGTTATTGATTGCCGTTGCGGTTAATCCCCAGGATAGGAACCGTTGATTAACGGCTTGGATACCGCCGAGGCGATGAATAATCATATTCGTGGCAGTATTATCACTAATCGTGATCATCTTGGTTGCCACTTCTAAAGCACTATACTGTGTCCCCGGTTTTTGATATTGCATAGTCCCTGAACCTTTGGCAATCATTTCCGGTTCCATGGTTAAGGGTTCATCTAAGCGAATTGTTCCGGCATCGACTTCTTGAAAGAATGCCACTAAAATCGGCACTTTAATCGTGCTAGCGGCGGGGAAAATAGAGCGACTTTCCCAGTCTAAGTAAGCACCCGTATCCAAATCCACCACAAAAACACCGGGCTGCAATTTCGGATGTTTAGCGGTTAAGGTTTGGATTTGGGCTTTGAGAGGGGAGATTTCTTGGCGCAGAGGGAGGGCTGGAGTATTTTGATTTGTCGGGCTTTCTTGAGGGTTTTCTTGTGCCGCTTCACTGGATCGCATCGACATTCTGCTCGTGGGATCTAATACTGATAGTAGAGTCCCTGCGATCGCGCCAATGCCAATGCCGAGAATCAGGAGGCGGATAATGTGAATCCATATCCCCGCCCGTTTTTGGGAACGCCGACTGCGCCGGGATTTCCTCGTCTGAGTGGGTTGAGAACGAGACGATTGGCGTTTCGGTTTCGTCTCTGATTGAGTCGGGACAGTTGAACGCCGCGTTTGCCGACGGGGACTATTGTCTCGACGTGGGTTCAAGGGGTGGGATAGGGGGGTTGCCGCCGGAGGGCGATAATTTCGACTCCGATTTCCCAGAGGCGTTTCTCTGATGGGTATCCCGTTAATCGTCCGCAGTTTGGGTAGTTTAAGATTTGGGTAAATTGAGGGTTCACTGGGATGCTGAGTAGAACGGTTTAGGGGTATGGGTTTGGGGCGACTGGGATTGGGGGAATTAGGCGGAACCGCCCGCAGTTGAACGGGGCGCAGACGTCGTGGTGAAGGGGAAGAGGAGGGAGGATGAATATCCTGGGTTTGTCGAAGGCGACGTTGACGAGAAGCCCGACGAGAACGATAGATTCCTCGGGGTTCGGACTCGTTGCGATCAGGTTTATACGGATTGCCCCTAGACATTGCCACTGAACATACCTCCAACACAACTGACGTCTAAATCTCTACTCTTCAAGCCCTCATCAATCCTTTCCTGACGATGTGAACCTGGCTATTTTCCCAATTTATCGACTGAAAGTCTATAGTAGTCTAAGATAGCTGCTAGGATTCTGAATCATCCGGTTCTGACCTCGGCATAAATTGTACCGCCCATTCTGTCTGACGGAGAATCCCTCTAAGCATGGCGACGTCCTCTGGGGTAAGCATGGCTCGGTAATACAAGCGTCTGAACTTTTCCATGCGGGATGTCGCGGTATGGGGATGTAAGTAGCCAATCTTTAATAATACGGCTTCTAGGTGTTGGAAGTAAGCCTCGATTGCATCTAAGGAAGCGGGGGAAGATGAGGAAGGTGGGGGAG
>CAZNNK010000148.1:0-10137 GCA_964574085.1 uncultured Coleofasciculus sp. | reverse complement strand
GAAGGGGTGACAAGCCGTCTTACACCCTTGAAAATGAGGCTTTGAGCGACATTAATATCTCCAAATATGAAGCCTTATTGACAGATGAAGACCACCGGATGAGATATATTCAAGCGAAGCGTTGCGCAGGGGGTCTGGGGGGCTGGTCTCCCAGAGAAAAACCCTATCTTTGACCCTATCTGTGACGAGAAGAAATGGGCTAAAAGCAGGATAGCTCAACACTTCAGCTAGCTTATCCCCCCGTGAAGGATAACGGACTAAACATCCTCATCCTCCTCATCCTCCAGATATTCCTCCGCCAACTCGTCTGAGTCTTCATCCTCATCCATCAACGACTCAAAATCGCTAGTATCCTCTTCATCCATACTGTAAGCGCGAGCCGTGCGATCATCTAGCACTTCCAGGGAATCATCTTGGTCGAATTCACTACCCTCATTCAGATCGCCGAAATCATACTCAGCGCCTCCATTGAAGTCTGCATCAACCCCACTGGTTGGGTCTTCATAAGCGTTGTAGCCGGTTCCAGCCGGAATCAGGCGACCAATAATCACGTTCTCCTTCAGACCCCGTAACCAATCGGATTTGCCTTCAATGGCGGCTTCGGTGAGAACACGGGTGGTTTCCTGGAAGCTAGCGGCGGAGATGAAGCTATCCGTATTCAGTGAGGCTTTGGTAATCCCCAATAATACAGGCGTATATTGGGCGGGTGCGCCCCCGGTAATTGCCATGGCTTCATTCACGGTCTCAATTTGCCGCAATTCCACCAATTCTCCCGGTAGCATTGTGGTATCACCGCCGTCATCAATCCGGACTTTTGAGGTCATCTGACGGACAATCACTTCGATGTGTTTGTCAGAGATATCAATTCCCTGGGATTGATACACCGATTGGACTTCATTCACCAGAAAGGCTTGGGCGGCTTGCAATCCAGCTAAAGCGCCTTCATAGATTCCCTTTTCTTCCACCGTGAGTTCAAAGAAAATCTCCAGAATCTCATGGGGATTTGCCGGACCATCGGTTAAGGGTTGACCCGCTTTGACATATTGAGCATCGGAAACTAGGGCGTTTTGTCCCGGACTCACTGGATAGTCGGTAATTACCCCTTCCGGCTCAATCACTTTGATATCAACGGTTTCATCTTCCTCATAAACCACCTGGGTTTCACCAGGACGTCGGGCTAATACACAGGCTTCTTTGGGTTTACGGGCTTCTAGGAGTTCTTCAATCCGGGGTAGACCTTGAATAATATCTCCGGTCTTCGCCCGTTCAAACACCAGCAGCACCAGGTTGTCACCCCGTTGTACTAAGTCTCCATTATCAATTTGCAGCACCGCACCCGGAGAAACCCGGTAAGGACGGGCGAGTCGCAAGGTTACTGAGTCTTCATTAACTTTAACGACTTGCCCAGATTCAGAGGCTTGCACGCTGGCGGCAAGGAAATCAGTCTCCACGACTAAATCTCCCACCTTCACCTGAGGTGTGCCAGTAATGGGAACGGTGATCCGATCCACATCCCGTACCACCAGTACCCGGCGAATGGCTTCTACCCCTTCGCGAATTCCCCGGACTTCACCGGGTTCTTTACATTGAATTTCGGTGCGGGCGACAACGTCTTTGGCGGCAATTTTATCCCCATCGTTGACCAACAGCCGAGTTTGGGTACTCCCGCCTAAGGGATCAGCGGAGGTATCGCGTCGGATCACCAAGGATTCCAGGATCACCAACTGCAACCGCATGTCCTCTGGATCATCCGATTCTTCGGTTGGGACTAATTCAATATCCGCTGAAAGTTGAGAGGCGGAATGATCTCCGTCGGACTCCTGAGTCATATCCAACACGAGTTGAGTTCGGACTAACTCCAGTCCTTCCACGGACTTGATCCGCTCTCCATCTTTGTAAGGGAGGCGTTGAATCGTTCGCAGCTCAATCCCGATCGCACTCTCGGCATCTGACTCATCGCCCTCGGCTGAAGCACCGTTGGCACTGTCGATGGAGGCTTGAGAGGGGACATCCGGTTCATCGGGGATGTTAAATTCCACCACAGGTCGAAGCAGTAACGCCATTCCCTCTGGCGTCTCGGCGACTTCCCCATACCGCAGCTCATCTACACTTAACCCCGGGACGGGTTCTGTACCCGGATATACCAGCTGACCTTCAGAGGTAAAGGCATCGGGAACCTCATCCACCAGATGCAAGTCTCCGGGCTTAATCACAATTTCCCGGAGAATGTCATTCTTCTGGACAACTTCGACAATTCCTCCCGATTGGCAGAAGATATCTTTGACCACCTCTGTACCGGCTTCCACATATTGACCGTCTTCCACCAGTAGCAAGGAGATATCTTTGTTAACCTCGTGGCATTCTTCGGGAATCCATAGCAAGGTACCCCCTTTGGTGATTTCGTATCCTTGCTTGGCTTTACCGCGCTTGGCGACTTCTACGCCGCCATACTTAATAATCCCCCCAGTTTGGGTGCGATAGCGATCGTCAATTAACTCCGCCACCACTTGATTATTTAGCACTTTTGTGCCTGGGGTTGCCTTGAGCAGGAAACGCTGGTTATTTGCCGTGTGAATCACGTACTGTTCGCGACCCCCACTGCTTTCCATCCGCACCGCCGCTTGGTCTAAGCGCACTGAGGCGGTGATGATATCAATTTCCCGCTTACCGGGGGTCAGGCGCACTACACCACCGTTTTGACTGATTAACTTGGTTTCGGCGAGGACGGAACCGGGTTCTACGGAATCCCCGTTTTTGACCACGGGTTCGGCACCCGGAGGCAGGTTATACACCTCTCCCGATAACACCCACAACAAGCCACCGCGCTGGGCAATGCGGGTCGTATTTCCTTGGCGATCGGTTTTTTCTTCTGGGATTAAATCGGCAAATAGGACTTCTCCCGCCAAATCCGAGGCAACGTCTTTCGCCGCTTTTTCCGTCGATAGGCGAGATTTCCCTAACGCCACTTCTGCTAAAAGCTGTTCCGCTTTTACCTGTTCCCCATTACCAACCAGGAGAATGGAACCGGGCGTGACGGGAATGGTTTTGGCTTTGCCATTATCGGTGGGTTCCAGAATCAGTTCGCCGGCGACTTCCACCTGTTCCCGCTCTTCCCCGTGGCGGGTACGCACCCCCCGGGTTCGCAGGCGGCTGGAAAAGCGGACTACGCCATCAAATGCCGCTGAGACTTGGCGAGCAACTTCCCCGGTGAAGACGCCTCCCGTGTGGAACGTCCGCATGGTTAGCTGAGTTCCCGGTTCCCCAATGGACTGAGCCGCAATAATCCCCACGGCTTCGCCCAAATCGACCATGTGTCCATGTGCCAAACTCCAGCCGTAGCAATGCTGACAGACGGAGCGTGAGGCTTCACAGGTAAGGGGAGAGCGAACCATCAACTCTTCCACCCCAGCTTTGGCGATGATGTCGGTTAAATCGTCGGAGATGGCTTGGTTGCGTTTGGCAATGACCTCTTTGGTTTTCGGATGCAGCAAATCGGCGGCTAGGACACGTCCCAAGAGGCGATCTTGCAGGGGAATCAGTACGCGATCGCCATCTTTCATCGCGGTAAGCTGAATGCCTCGGGTTGTGCCACAGTCCACTTCCCGGACAATCACGTCTTGAGACACATCCACCAGACGCCGGGTCAGATAGCCGGAGTCAGCGGTTCTCAGCGCCGTATCCACCAGTCCTTTCCGCGCCCCGTAACTGGAAATAATATATTCGGTAACGGTTAACCCTTCCCGGAAATTCGTCTTGATCGGCAAGTCAATAATTTGCCCATTCGGATCAGCCATCAGACCCCGCATGCCGACCAATTGGCGCACCTGAGACAGGTTGCCTCGTGCCCCGGAAAACGCCATCATATAGACCGAATTCAAGGGATCAGTTGCCTTGAAATTTACCACCACTTCGTCTTTCAGGGCTTCGGACGTACTATTCCAGGTATCAATCACCTTCTGGAATCGTTCCACTTCGGTGATTTCACCCCGACTGTAACGTGCTTCCGTGGCGCGAATCTGGGCTTCCGCCGCTTCTAGCATTTCCCGCTTTTTCGGCGGCACGAGTAAGTCATCAACACTAATTGAAACGCCGGCTTTGGTGGCATAACGGAAGCCTAAATCCTTGAGCTTGTCAGCCATCTGGGCGGTACGGGCGCTGCCATACTTGGTAAACGCCCAGGAGATCAGTTTTTTGAGCTGACCTTTATCCACAACTCGATTGTAGAAAATCGATTCTTTTTGTCCTTTGTCATTCGTCATTTGTCATTCGTCCTTGGTGATTCGTCCTGGGTGATTTGTCCTGGGTTTGGGTTCAGGTAATCATCAGGGCATCTTGGATGGCTTTGTTGTAAATAATCCGACCCGGTGTCGTGCGAACGTACTGTGAAATCAGTTCTCCATCTGCCGTTTCTCGGACGCGGCGGTCTTTATAGACTTTCGTTACCGTCCCATCGGAGGAGGTTTCTGAGGAAATCACCTGCCCATCCTCCGACTTACCTGCCTGAATCGTGCCATCGAAACGTACCCAGACGTAAGCATGTAACTCGACTTGCTGGTGTTCAAAGGCGCGGATGGCATCATCCAACGAAGCAAAATAGCGACCCTCTCCTTTTTTGGCATGGGGATTTTCGGCGGTGAGGTAATAACATCCCAGCACCATATCCTGACTAGGTGCGACAATCGGGCGTCCTGTTGCTGGCGAGAGAATATTATTGGATGCCAACATTAACAATCGGGCTTCGGCTTGGGATTCCAACGATAAAGGAACGTGAACCGCCATCTGGTCACCGTCAAAGTCGGCGTTAAAGGCAGGACAGACCAAGGGATGCAGTTGAATCGCTCGACCTTCGACTAAAATCGGTTCAAAGGCTTGAATCCCTAAACGGTGCAGCGTTGGCGCTCGGTTGAGCAAGACGGGATGACCGGCAATCACTTCTTCTAGCACGTCCCAAACGCTGGCGTCACTGCGCTGAATCAGTTTTTTGGCGGCTTTAATGTTATTGACTAACCCCTGACTAATCAGACGATGAATGACAAAGGGTTGAAACAGTTCAATTGCCATTTCACGGGGTAAACCGCACTGGTGAATTTTCAGATTCGGACCGACAACAATCACCGAACGTCCGGAGTAATCCACCCGTTTCCCCAACAGGTTTTGGCGGAATCGACCCTGTTTCCCTTCAATAATGTCGGACAAGGACTTTAATGCCCGATTATTCGCACCCACCACCGTGCGTCCCCGGCGTCCATTATCAATCAGTGCATCAACGGCTTCTTGCAGCATCCGCTTTTCGTTACGGACGATAATTTCCGGGGCGAGGATTTCCTGGAGGCGTGCCAAGCGATTATTACGGTTGATCACGCGGCGATACAAGTCATTTAAGTCGGAGGTGGCAAAGCGTCCCCCATCCAGCTGCACCATGGGACGTAAATCCGGTGGGATGACCGGAATCACCGTCAGTACCATCCACTCGGCTTGTGACCCGGTGGCGATAAAGTTATCAATCACCCGCAGCCGCTTAATCAGCTTTGCCCGCTTTTGCCCTTTGGCGTTGCTGATGTCCTCGCGCAGCTTTTCGGCTTCGTTGTCTAAGTTGACATCTTGCAAGAGTTGCTGTAGAGCTTCTGCGCCTATGCCCACCTCGACGTTATTCAGTTCGGAGTCTTCGCTGTAGAGTTGCTCCTCAATTTCCAGCCATTGGTCTTCGGTCAATAGCTGTTTATAGCTGAGATTTTCGGCATTTCCTGGATTGAGGACAACATAAGCATTGAAATAAACAATTTGCTCCACATCCCGCAACGGCATATCCAAGAGAATACTCAGATAACTGGGAATCCCTTTGAGATACCAAACATGGGCCACTGGCGCCGCCAATTTAATAAACCCCATGCGGTGGCGTCGCACCCGCGACTCGGTAACTTCCACGCCGCAGCGTTCACAGACAATTCCGCGATGGCGCACTCGTTTGTATTTGCCGCAGTGACATTCCCAGTCTTTGGCTGGACCAAAAATCCGCTCACAGAACAACCCATCCATTTCGGGTTTGAGCGTGCGATAGTTAATCGTTTCCGGTTTGGTTACTTCCCCCACCACTTGACCATTGGGTAGGGTACGTTCTCCCCAGGTACGGATGCGCTCCGGAGAGGCAATGCCAATTTTTACGTAGTCAAAGCGCTGTTCTTGTTGCTGTTTCATCTTCCAGGGTTGTGAATGTTCCCGACGTGCCATGACACGTCTTTTTGGTCCAGATATAGTAGAGACGGTGCAGGCAACGTCTCTACATTCTGAGACCTTACATCTCTTCTTCTTCGAGTTCCTCACTGCGGAGAGATTCATAAGTCGGTCGGCTGGGGGTACGACGGCTACCGCCATCTGCCATCAAATCGACTTCTAAATCACGGCTGGAGCCATCTTCATCGGTTTCGACTTTGTGAACGGCAATATCTAGTCCCAAGGATTGCAGTTCTCGCATCAACACCTTAAAGGATTCTGGTGTACCGGGTCGGGGAATTGCCTTGCCTTTGACGATGGCGTTGAGGGCTTCATTACGACCCTGCATATCGTCGGATTTTACGGTGAGTAACTCTTGCAGGGTATACGCCGCACCAAAAGCCTCCAATGCCCAGACTTCCATTTCGCCGAACCGTTGACCGCCCTGCTGCGCCTTACCGCCCAAGGGTTGCTGCGTAACCAAGGAATAAGGACCGGTGGAACGAGCATGAATCTTATCATCCACCAGGTGAACCAGTTTCAACATGTAGGCAATACCGATTGTCACCGGACGATCAAAGGCTTCACCCGTGCGACCGTCAAATACCTGGATTTTACCGGGATTGTCTGGATCAAATACCCAATCTTGCTGAGTTTCTTCCCGGGCTTGCTGAAGTTTGCCGTGAACCGTCAGTCGGGATGCTTCTTCCCCATACATTTCATCAAAGGGAATCATTTTAAATCGCAGGTCTAAGTTTTCACCCGCCCATCCGAGTAAACATTCAAAGACTTGACCGACATTCATCCGACTGGGAACACCCAAGGGGTTGAGGATAATGTCGATGGGGGTGCCATCGGGGAGATAGGGCATATCTTCCATCGGCAGAATCCGGGAAATAATCCCTTTATTCCCGTGACGACCTGCCATTTTATCGCCCACCTGAATCTTGCGCTTTTGAGCCACATAGACGCGCACTACCATGTTGGCACCGGGGGGAAGTTCATCCCCTTGTTCACGGGTAAAGATGCGGACATCCACAACCCGACCTTTTTCACCGTTGGGAACGCGCAAGGAGTTATCCCGCACATCCCGGGCTTTTTCCCCGAAAATCGCCCGCAGCAGTTTTTCTTCGGGGGGTTGGTCGGATTCGCCTTTGGGGGTGACTTTCCCGACGAGAATATCTCCGGCTTCTACCCACGCCCCAATCCGGATGATGCCTTGTTCGTCCAGTTGGCGTAGGGCGTCTTCCCCAACGTTGGGAATTTCGCGGGTGATTTCTTCGGGTCCTAGCTTAGTTTGGCGAGCTTCAATTTCGTATTTTTCAATGTGAATACTGGTATAGATATCATCGAGTACCAGTCGTTCACTAATCAGGATGGCGTCTTCGTAGTTGTAGCCTTCCCAGGGCATATACGCCACCAGAATATTCTGTCCTAATGCCAGTTCTCCCCCTTCGGTGGCAGAACCGTCAGCTAGGATTTGACCCGCTTCTACGTCATCCCCGTAAAAGACCAACGGACGCTGATTTAAGCAGGTGTCTTGGTTCGACCGCTGATATTTCTGGAGTTCGTATTCAATGATTTCCGGTTTGCTGGTTTGGTCTGTCTCTGTACTGTCTCCCGGTAAAGCGGGGGTGCTGGGAGCGGTTTGCACGCGAATTTTGGTCGCATCCACATAAACCACTTCGCCAGCTTTCCGGGCGACAACCACCATGCCGGAATCTCGTGCAGCTTGGGCTTCCAACCCTGTACCCACCAAGGGACGCTCTGGACGCAACAAGGGAACAGCTTGCCGTTGCATGTTTGAACCCATCAGGGCGCGGTTGGCGTCATCATGTTCCAGGAAGGGAATCAGGGAGGTTGCCACGGAGATGATTTGCACCGGAGATACCGCCACAAAGTCTACCTGATCCGGAGTCGTGGTGGTGAATTCTTGGCGATAGCGCACGGGAACCGATTCACCCAAGATATACCCATTTTCATCCATGGGGATGTCACCGGGAGCCACGCGCAAGTCGTCCTCTTCATCAGCGGTCATGTACAGGGGTGCTTTGTCTTTAATCACCCGCCCGTTTTCTACGGGATATGAAGGGGTTTCAATAAAGCCGTAGGCGTTCACTCGTGCATGGGTGGCTAAGGAACCAATCAGTCCAGCGTTGGGTCCTTCTGGCGTCTCAATGGGGCAAATCCGTCCGTAGTGAGACGGGTGAATATCCCGTACCGCAAACCCTGCCCGTTCCCGGGTTAAGCCACCGGGTCCAAGGGCAGATAAACGACGTTTGTGGGTTAACTCAGCCAGGGGATTGGTCTGATCCATGAATTGGGATAGCTGAGAAGACCCGAAGAACTCTTTAATCGCCGCGACTAGGGGTTTGGGGTTGACCAAGGAGGCGGGGGTTAAGGTATCGGAGTCAGAAACGGTCATCCGTTCCCGAATAATCCGTTCTAAGCGATTCAATCCCACCCGCACTTGGTTTTGCAGGAGTTCACCCACTGAACGGACGCGGCGGTTGCCCAAGTGGTCGATATCGTCGGTGCTGCCAATGTCAAATTCCAGGTTGATCAGGTAATCGATCGCGCCCATGATATCTTGAGACGTCAGCACCCGAATAGTATCAGCCACATTGAGGCGCAACTTGCGGTTAATTTTGTAACGACCGACACGACCCAAATCGTACCGTTTGGGGTCGAAAAAGCGGGAGTCTAAGAGTTGCTGACCGCCGCTGACGGTGGGCGGTTCACCCGGACGCAGCTTCCGATATAGCTCCATCAAGGCTTCTTCTTCACTGGGATTGCCTTCTTTGTCTAAGGTCTTTTGATAATAATCGGGGTGACGTAAGGCATCAATAATTTCATTGTCCGAGAGTCCTAGGGCTTTTAACAGAACTTGAGCGGATAATTTCCGGGTTTTGTCGATACGAACCCAAACTAAATCATTTTTGTCCGTTTCAAATTTTAACCAGGCGCCTCGGTTGGGAATTAATGAGGCAGAATAGGTGCGGCGTCCATTTTTATCAATTTCTGACTTGTAGTAGACACCGGGACTGCGGACAATTTGATTAACAATGACGCGCTCGGCACCATTAATAATAAACGTACCGCGATCGGTCATCAGGGGCAGATCGCCAATGAAGACTTCTTGCTCTTTAATCTCACCCGTTTCTTTGTTAATCAGGCGAGTGGGGACATACATTTGCACCGCATACGTGCTGTCTCGCCGCTTGGCTTCATCGACATCATATTTCGGACGCTTCAGCTTATAATCTTTGCCAATAAAGTGGAGTTCCAGCTTACCCGTGTAGTCACTAATCGGTGAGAAGCTATCAAGTTCTTCAATCAGCCCTTCTTCAAGAAACCAGCGAAAACTAGCTCGCTGAATCTCTACTAAGTCTGGTAATAGATAAGTGGGAGTTGTATACGTTGGAGTAGTCATGCGTTTCCTTCTGGAGAGGGTGAATCAGCGTCAGGATGGGTGGTCATAGCCAAGAACGAGGAATCATTGTATCCTCAAGTCAGCAATCCTGAGCAACAGGAACGGTTAGGATTGGCTAGAGTGATCGGGGTAGACAGCAGTCAGCGCCTAGCCCTGCCCAACCGAGAATTTTTTTACCAAAAAAAGTAATAAGAGAGTCTGAGGATGATAACGACTGTCTTACTAAGCGGCGGGAGTGCTGTAACAATAATGATGATCTAGGGATTGATTGACACGATCTACAATTAGATAGAATTGGCGGCATCTTCTCCTCGCGAGCAGTTGGGCATCAATTCAGGCTTGGTTCCGGGTAAGCAGTAATGACGGGATAAAACTTGAGAAAATTTTATACATAGTAACTCTTCTTAATCAATTATGGCGCAAGCTGGCTGTTAAGGGGAGATGGGGGAGATGGGGAAGCAGGGGAAGCAGGGGAAGCAGGGGAAGCAGGGGAA
>CAZNNK010000147.1:0-10163 GCA_964574085.1 uncultured Coleofasciculus sp. | reverse complement strand
ACACACCGCCAATCACTACCGCAAACAGGCGATTATTATCCAGAAAGTTATCCATTATCCAACCAAACCCCAGAGATACGGCAATCTGAGGCAGGACAATAAAGAAGTTAAAAATGCCCATGAAAATGCCCGTGCGCTTGGAAGGTAAACCGCCAATTAACATTGAATAAGGCATGGTCAAAATACTTGCCCAGGCAATACCCACTCCCACCATCGCCAGGAATAGCCAATATTGATTGTCAATCACCATCAATGACATAAACCCTGCACCCCCGCAGAGGAGACAAAAACTATGGGTGATTTGACGATTAGTAATTTGTGCCATTCTCGGTAATAACAGAGAGACACCAAAACACACCGCATTATAGAAAGCAATGCAAATTCCTGCCCATTCAATCCCGTCGTTATAAAGTAATGATTGCTGGTTTGTCGCCCCAAAAATATTCCAGGCGACGGCGGGGGGAAAGTATAGGAAGAAACAGAACATTCCTAACCAAGTAAAGCATTGCACCCATGCTAATTGTTTCATCACTGGGGGGATTTCTTGCAGCGCGATCCAGGCTTCGCGGATACTATTAATTACACCGCCTTTTTTCTCTTGCTGTTTCTCAAAGGCTTCTAGATTTTTGGGTGGATATTCTTCGGTAGAAAGAACTGTCCATAGTACGGTACCCAAGAAAAAGGCAGCACCAATATAAAAGGAGAGTTCCACGGTTAAGGGAATAGCCCCTTCATGTCCGCCCAAGGAAGGAATATGAAAGATGTTATTTAAAATCCAGGGTAATGCTGACGCACTCACTGCGCCTAAGCCAATAAACAGACTCTGCATGGCAAATCCCATCGTCCGTTGGTTTCTCGGCACTAAATCCCCGACAAATGCCCGAAACGGTTCCATGCTAATGTTGACGGAGGTATCTAGAATCCAGAGTAATCCCGCTGCCATCCACAATGCCGATGAATGAGGCATGGCAATCAGCGCCAGGGTACTCAAAATTGCCCCAACTAAAAAATAGGGTCGTCGCCTACCCAGAGGTCCCCAGGTATTATCGCTCATATTGCCAATAATTGGTTGCACGATTAACCCCGTCAGGGGGGCGGCTAACCACAAAATGGGAATTTGATGGGCATTGGCACCCAGATACTCGAAAATGGCGCTCATATTTGCCATTTGGAGTCCCCAGCCAAATTGAATGCCGAAGAATCCAATGCTCATATTCCAGAGCTGCCAAAAATTTAACGGTTGTTTTTTCATCACAAATCTGTTGTCTGACGACAATCGGCGATCGCTCATCATTACTGGTTCAGGTTAATCCTCCTGTATAGCCCGATCGCCGTTGATCATTATCGGCTTTCTACAGGAACCTCGAACGATGAGGGTAATTTTCTAGCCAGCCGATACTTATCGGTTTCTCGCAGGCGCTGACTCAAAAATCGGCAAATTTCTAATACAATATGAGGACGTTGGGTGATCAAACTGATAAAACGGTTTTTCTCTAACTTGAGCAATGTACAATCCTTCACCGCGATCGCACCATCCCAGTGCGGGGCATTATCAAATAACGTCACCTCCCCAAAATGCTGCCCTGCTGATAAGTATTTCAGATCACATTGCATCTCGTCCATATCCTTGACCAAACGGACACTCCCTTCGCCAATAATATAGAAGTGGTTGCCCCAACTCCCTTCAGTATAAATGGTTTCACCCGCCAGAACATGCTCTTGTTCTAGGGCTTGGTCGATCAGAAGCAGTTCATCGAGGGATAAATTTTTAAACAGAGCAACATTTTTGAGCAAGAGTAGACGACTCATAAAGAAATCCTTGAGTGACGGCTGCTGATCAAGGGGCTGGAAAATTTGCTGGACTACGGCTTTAACTAAAGGGTCTGGATCTTTCATTAAAGCAGAAGGTACCCCAGCTAAGGCAATCAACGCACCAATCTTAATCCAGCGATCGCGCGATTCTAGGGCTTCTAAAAGTAGCTGATATCCCTTGGTTCGCATCCACTGGGCATTGGCGCGAATCCGGGTTCCCGGCTGATCACCACTAATCAATTGTTCCAAAACGGGCATCAGGGGAAGCACAAAGCGGCGATGACTCAACGACGCCAAGGTTTCAACTGCATTGGCTAAATCCCTAGAATCCGTGGAATAGAGCAGCCGTTGCACCACATTGACAGTACGGGAATGACCCAGACAGGAGAGAATATACAAAACACGCTGAATTAGCCGTTGATGATAATCCGCGATCGCAATTGCCAGAGGTTGCCAACTGGGATTAGTTTGGGGAATCTGTTGTTGCCATTGGCGGCTGTGGGTCACCTGCTGAAAATCCGGACTCAGATACTCAAATAGGATATCACTCGCCTGTTTCGTCCGCACTTGACCAATGGCTGCGATCGCCGCGTTGACAATATCCGGATTAGACGAGGCTAAACTATCTTGGGCTAACGTCAATCCCGGTTCCCCATACGTCGCCAGCGCCACCGCCGCACAACGACGCACTTGCGGGTGAGGATCGCCCAAACCAATTGCCACATAGCGTAACATCCCTTTACAGCGGGTAATCCCCAATAAATTAAACGCCGCCGCCCGTACCCAGGGATCGGGGTGTTCTAATTCCGAGACAGCCAATTCCGCCAGTTCCCAATCCCCCGGATGCGCCAAGGTTGCCAAGGTTTCCAATCCCTCCCGTTTCACCTCTGGGGTAGCATGGGTGAGAATCTGCTTCAGGGGGGGAATTAATTCCGGATTACCACTACAGGATACCACTCGTACAATTGCCTGTCCCGTGGTACTTTCTAAATCCGATTGCCATAACTGTTCGCAGGTGGTTTTAATTTGGGGATTATTAATTGCCCCCATTTGAGTCGCCGCGACTGAGGCTAATAGGCTGACTTCCTGACTAATATCCCCCAAGCGAGAACGGAGTTGTTCCTGTTCCAAGGGCTGCTGATTGGCAATTAACACCTCTAACGCCGTGGCTCGCATCTGGGGATTTGGGGCGTCTAACAACCGTTCAAAGTGATGGATGGTCTCTAAATCCGATTTATGACTAAACAGTTTGACAATCCCCCGCCGGATACCCGGATCAGTGTCCAGTAACAGGGGTTGCACATCGGCAAAAAATTGACTAGGTTGTCCCAAACCTGCCGCTAATTCTAACCCTTTAATTTGCGTGTACTGTTCATCACTGTGGAGCAAGTCGTGAATCATCGGACTGGATTGGGGCGGTAATTGCATCAATCCCTCACCAATTTCATCCAGATTCACCGCATCGGAGCGTAACATGACTTCTAAGCATTGGACATAGCTATTGCCTAAAAAGAAGCGCACCACTAGCAATAGTCCAGTCAAACTAATGCCAATCCAAATAATCTGCTCTAGGGTGAGAAAGGATTGAACAATCCATAACAATCCCCCAGCCAACGTTAACCCGATCGCATAAAATAAGCCATCACTGAGCGATCGCACTCGCCCCATGAATTCTGGGGGAACCGCATTATAGTTTAATTGATGGACGGGTAAGTTAATCCCTTTATACAATCCATCACTATTCACATTCGCCGCGATCGCCGCTTTTAAATTAAAGTTAAACGCGAGTCCCAGTAAACTGGCTAATGTTGTCACCGGATAAACCAAATTCATCCGCCCTACGCCTAATTGTTGCAACAGAGGGCGAGTGAAACAGTAGAGGATCACCATCTGTAGGATACTATTCGCCACTCTCAGCAATCCCAGAAAACTGGTTAATTCTCGGTTATTGGTGAAGGTTTGGGCATAAATGCTTAAATATTCAAACTCTGAGGTAATATAGATAATCACTAACAGAAAGCTACTACTCGCCAAAAATAGGATAATGGGGTAGCGCTTAACCAAATCCGGAAACGTCCTTAACGCTTCCACCAGGTTCACCGGGGTTTGACTGCGATTGGTTTCGATGCGCCGTTGAGAACGTTCCAGATAAATCAGTTGGGCGATCGCCACCGCACAGACAAACGGTAAACTCAGCAGCATATCTTCCGTGGTGAAAAACTGGGACAGCAAACTGGTCAAACCGCCGCCCAATAAGATTCCTACCGCCTGAGCCATCCCCATAAATGGCGCATAACGCTTGTACTCCAACGCCGTGAAATAATCCATCAATAGGTTGGGCAATAAGATATTGTTATACAGATCCCATTGGAAGAAAATCGCGATAAAGATGAGATAATAGACCCATAATGTATCCAGGGTGATCAACAGTCGCATTCCCAGCGCCATCGCGATGGCAAAGACCAGCATATAGCGGAAAAGCTGGGGACGACTAAAACGGTCAACGACTTGGGAAAACACCGCATAAGCGGGCATAGAGACTAACCCAATCAGCACATAAAAGAGCGGTAGATTCTCTGACCCCGCATGACTCAGAAACAGGGAATTGGCGATCGTCATCGCCAAGATGTTATAGGTGAGAATCGTCACCCCGATAAATAATAAATGAGCTAATCGTTGTATTTTCCAGATCGAAAGACCACAACGTTGCTCAATCAGTTGACTTAGCATGGGCGTTCGGGTTAAGACTGTTTTATCGTCCGGTTAAGTCTGGTTAAGAGTGATTGGTTCGGGTGGCAGGTATATTTACATAACGTAACATAGTTGGGTTAGAATGCGATCGCGCCACGGCTCAAACCCACTTGTCATTATAAGTATTGTGGTGAGGATAAGGTGGACACAATTAAAGTCGGACGGTGGAGAACTCGCTGCCCTTGAGAAGCAAGCTACATCATTCGTCATTAATCAAGAACATATCTTGGCTGAGATTATTTCAATACACATCATTAGGGCGCTGATAAAACTCTTTGTGCAACGGCATCACTAATACCTTATCCACCCGATTGCCATCCATATCCATCACTTCAAACCGTAATCCTCCCCATTCAAAATATTCAGCCGCTATGGGAATGCGACCTAAATGAGTAATCACAAAACCGCCTAAGGTATGATAGTTTCCCCGTTGCTCTCCCGGTAACTCGTCAATGCCAAATAGTTTGCGGAACTCTTCAATCGATAACATGCCATCAACTAACCAGGAACCATCCTCCCGTTGTACCGCGTGCAATTCATCGGCATCATCAACGGAGGGAATCTCACCAATAATGGCTTCTAAGATATCATTGAGGGTGACTAATCCTTGAATCACCCCATACTCATCCACCACCAATGCCAAATGGGGTCCTGATTGCTTAAATAACTCTAATACCTTCAGCGCCCTAGTGCTTCCGGGGACAAATAACGGCTGTCGCAAGCAACAGGTTAGATCCAAGGGATGACCCGCCAGACAATGGGCAAGTAAGGTATTGACTTGCACAACACCCAGCACATTGTCAATCCCCCCTTGACAAACCGGAAAACGAGTATGGGAACTATTCATCATTTTATGGCGATTCATTTCCGAGGAATCGCCCAGATTTAGCCAGACGATATCGGGACGAGGCGTCATCAAGCTACTCACTCGGCGATCGCCTAACCGGAATACTCGCTGCACCATATCTTGTTCGACTTGCTCAAAGGTTCCGGCTTCGGTACCTTGCTGCATTAAAATCTTGATTTCTTCTTCTGTCACCGTTGGTTCTTGAGAGGGGGCGATGTCCAACAAGTGCAGTACCGTTTCCGTGGAATGGCTGAGTAAATGAACCGCCGGGGCGGTGAGTTTTGACAAAAATTTCATCGGTGCAGCTACCCCTGTGGCAATTAATTCTGGGTTGCTGAGTGCCAAGCGTTTGGGTACCAGTTCCCCGATCACCAAGGATAGATAGGTAATGGTTACCACAACCACAAATAAGGCGATCGCATCCGCCCTAGATGCAATTAAGGGAATCTCCTTTAACTGAGTGGCAAGTTGTTCAGCGATTGTCGCCCCGCCAAAGGCACCAGCGAGGATACCAATTAGGGTAATGCCAATTTGAACGGTAGAGAGGAACTGATTCGGGGAATGGGTTAACTCCAAAGCCGTGCGAGCTTTAGAATTGCCCTGATTGGCTAACTGTTGCAGGCGTACCTTGCGAGCAGCGACAATCGCCATCTCTGACATAGCAAAGATACCATTGAGTCCGATTAGCAAGAGGATAAAGACAATTTCGCGAGAGATAGAGGACATGGGTGTAATGGCTGGGAATGAGGGAGGATGTATTTCTCAGGTTCTAGTATCAAGCATGACTTGAGTTCTGGCTTTTGACTGTAGAGATGGACTCAACCCGCCCTGAACTGCCCCAGCGTGAGCAAGGCTTCTACAATAAGATAAGTCGATGGATGACACCTTGGGTTGTCTATTTCTAATAACGTGCGGTGAATCATGGCATTCTCTTCTATCATTCGGACTCTGGAGCGATCGCCCCTGACGGGCGAACTCCTTGCTAAACTGAATCGTCAGTCGTCTTTGCACCTGAATGGGATTGCCCGTCTCCCGAAGGGATTGGTCTCATCGGCTATTGCCAAAGCCTCGGATCGTAATCTTTTGGTTGTTTGCGCGACATTAGAAGAAGCCAGTCGCTGGGCGGCGCAATTGGAGGCGATGAATTGGCAAACCGTTCATGTCTATCCCACCTCAGAAGCGTCACCCTACGAACCCTTTGATCCCGAATCGGAAATGACCTGGGGACAAATGCAGGTGTTGGCTGATTTAGTTGGTCATTCGTCAATATCTGATCTAGGTGATTCTGGAGAGAATCACGCCGTAACAGTTAACGGATTAGCCATTATTGCTACCCACGCCGCACTTCAACCCCATCTACCGCCAGTCAAAGCCTTTGCGCCCTATTGTCTGACGATTAACCAAGGGATGACAGCGGAGATTAAAGACATCGATAACCAATTAGCCCGCTTGGGGTATGAACGAGTTCCCCTGGTAGAAATGGAGGGTCAATGGAGTCGGCGCGGTGATATTGTGGATATTTTCCCGGTTGCGGCGGAATTACCCGTGCGTTTGGAATGGTTTGGGGATGAATTGGAACAACTGCGGGAATTTGACCCCGGTAGCCAACGCTCCCTGGATAAAATTGGGCAACTGGTACTCACCCCAACTGATTTCAGCCCCATTATTACTGATGCCCTCAGTGATACCCAAGTCCAACAGGTGCAAATCCATCTAGAGGAAGAGGAACAAGCACTTTGGCAAGCGGGGGGACATCTGGAAGGGAGTCGTCGCTTCTTGGGGATGGCGTTTGATCAACCTGCGTCTTTATTGGATTATTTGCCCGAGAATACCGTGATTGCCATCGATGAACCCGAACAATGTCGCGCTCATGGCGATCGCTGGGTAGACCATGCTCAAGATCATTTAGATACGTTAGCCCATCCCCTTCCCCCTCTGCATCGTTCCTTTGCTGAATTATTCAATACGCAAACCGCAGTCAGGGCGGGTTTTGATGAAACGTTATCATCCACAACGAAACAAAAATCCCTAAACCCGCCCCTACACCATCAAACCTTACTCTATTTATCGGAACTAGCAGAAGCCACCAATGAGACGGCGGTGAATTTAGCCAGCCGCCCGATTCCAGCGACGCCACATCAATTTGCCAAACTTGCAGAAATTGTCCGCCGTGAACGCGATCGCAAGTTTTCGGTTTGGCTGGTTTCGGCTCAACCGAGTCGTTCGGTGTCTCTGTTACAGGAACATGATTGTCCGGCTCAGTTTGTTCCCAATCCCCGTGATTATCCAGCGATTGATAAACTGCAACGTCAGAAAACCCCCGTGGCGGTGAAATATTCCGGATTAGCGGAACTCGAAGGCTTTATCCTACCCACGTTTCGGCTGGTTGTGATTAGCGATCGCGAGTTTTTTGGACAGCATACCCTCGCGACTCCTAGTTATGTACGAAAACGACGCCGCGCCGCCTCCAAACAGGTTGACCCGAATAAGTTAACCCCAGGGGATTATGTGGTGCATAAAAACCATGGCATTGGTCAATTTGTCAAACTCGAAAGCCTCTCTCTGAATCATCAAACTCGTGAATATTTAGTCTTAAAATATGCCGATGGCTTATTGCGCGTCGCCGCCGATCAAGTCGGGGTTTTATCACGCTATCGCAGTGCCGATAGCCGTGCGCCGCAACTGAATAAAATGTCCAGCAAAGCCTGGGAAAAGACCAAAAATCGGGTTCGCAAAACCATTAAAAAACTGGCGGTTGATTTACTTAAACTCTATGCCCAACGTAGTCAACGATCCGGTTATGCCTTTCCGGAAGATTCATCCTGGCAAGAGGAATTAGAGGAATCCTTTCCCTATCAACCCACTCCCGATCAACTCAAAGCCGTGCAAGACGTAAAGCGAGATTTAGAGAGCGATCGCCCCATGGATCGGTTGGTTTGTGGGGATGTGGGCTTTGGCAAAACTGAGGTAGCTTTGCGGGCAATTTTTAAAGTGATTACCTCCGGAAAACAAGTCGCCTTCCTCGCCCCAACCACGATTCTCACCCAACAACATTACCACACGTTAAAAGAACGCTTTGCCCCCTATCCGATTCATGTGGGATTACTTAACCGTTTTCGCACCGCCCAGGAACGGAAAGAAATTCAGCGCCGCCTTTCTACTGGCGAACTAGATGTCGTTGTTGGCACCCATCAACTCTTAGGCAAAAGCGTTAAATTCCGTGACTTAGGCATGTTAGTCGTCGATGAAGAACAGCGCTTTGGTGTGAATCAAAAGGAGAAAATTAAAACCCTAAAAACGCAAGTTGATGTCCTCACCTTAACCGCCACACCGATTCCCCGTACCTTATATATGTCCCTCTCGGGTGTGCGGGAAATGAGTTTAATTACCACTCCCCCTCCCTCTCGACGTCCGATTAAAACCCATTTAGCCCCCTATAATCCCGAAGCGGTTCGCACGGCAATTCGCACGGAATTAGATCGCGGCGGACAGGTATTTTACGTGGTTCCCCGAATTGAGGGAATCGAAGCGGTAGCCACCAAATTGCGGGAAACAATACCGGGGGCGAGACTGGCAATTGCCCATGGACAAATGCCCGAAGGGGAACTAGAAGCCACCATGCTTACCTTTAGTAACGGGGAAGCGGATATCCTGGTTTGTACCACAATTATTGAATCCGGGTTAGATATTCCCCGTGTGAATACTATCCTCATCGAAGACGCCCAACGCTTTGGGTTAGCCCAACTCTACCAACTGCGGGGGCGAGTCGGGCGTTCCGGGGTGCAGGCACACGCTTGGTTATTCTATCCCAAACAAGAAACCCTATCCGACGCCGCCCGCAAGCGCTTACGGGCGATTCAGGAGTTTACTCAGTTAGGTTCCGGGTATCAACTGGCGACGCGGGATATGGAAATCCGAGGCGTGGGAAATCTCCTGGGGGCGGAACAATCGGGACAAATGGATGTAATTGGCTTTGATTTGTATATGGAAATGCTACAAGAAGCCATTCGCGAAATTCAGGGACAAGAAATTCCTCAAGTTGATGATACCCAAATTGACTTAAATCTCACCGCCTTTATCCCAGCGGATTATATTCCGGATTTAGATCAAAAAATGAGTGCCTATCGGACAGTTGCGGCGGCAAATTCTCGGTCAGAATTAGTCCAAATCGCCGCCGATTGGCATGACCGCTATGGTCCTTTACCTGCACCCGTTGAACAATTATTACGGATTGTGGAACTCAAGCAGGTGGCGAAATCTCTGGGATTTAGTCGGATTAAACCAGAGGGAAAACAGCACATCGCCCTAGAAACGCCAATGGAGGAACCCGCCTGGAAGCTATTGCAAGAAAACCTCCCCGACCATTTGCGATCGCGCTTTGTCTATTCTTCGGGTAAAGTAACAGTACGGGGATTAGGGGTTCTCAAAGCCAATAAACAGTTAGAGAATTTAATTGACTGGTTAAGTAAGATGAAAGGAGCTTTACCCGAAGCCGTGTGAGGGAGTTGGAGAAGATGGGGAAGATGGGGGAGATATCGTTAAGCTGTTCGGCATTTAAACCTTAATATCAATAATGGCGCAATCCTTGTAGTGCGTTAAGCGAAGCCATGCCGCAGGCTTTGCATCTTGCTCGCTACTAATACCCAATTTAAATGCATTACAGCTTATGCCTTATCGATATCAGTTTGGATGAAGTCATTATAGCACTACGAAGATACGTTAGGACATTTCCCTGTTGCCTGTTGCCTGTTGC
>CAZNNK010000146.1:0-10239 GCA_964574085.1 uncultured Coleofasciculus sp. | reverse complement strand
ATCTATTCCTATATGACCTGCGCGAGTGTTTCGGTCACTCTCTCCCTGAAATCCATCACTACCGCCACCAATTTTGGCAAAAAATCGATCCCAACTTAGACGACGATAAACTCAACCAATTAGCCACCCTAGAAAATCCGGAAGCGGATTATGTTCAACTGTTGGTTAAGGCGTTTGAATCTCCCTTAGATGGATACTATCGGGCGCTACAACTCGGAGATGCTTATGCCCTGCAAGTCAATTGTTCGGGAGACTATAAAGACCCAGAAACGAAACAACCGAATGATTCGACCCAACGGATTGAAACGTTGAGCAAACTCAAAAAAATTATTGCCTCTCACATTAATCATCAGTTGGATACCTGGGAACTGCTCCCCACCCAGCAAGGCACAATTGGTCAAACCTGGTTAGTATCTGTGCAAATTGCTGATAGTAATCAAGATCCCAAACAACTGGCTAAAGACTGTTATAAACAGCTCACCCCTAATCCTAAATGGATTCCTGAATTTAGAGAACAAGGACGATTGTTGGGGGCTAGGGTATTTGAATATTGGCATTCTCCCGATAATTGGCAGCAAGACTGGGAGTCGTTTAGTCAAGAAAACTATCATTTGATTATTTGCATGTTTCCCGCTGGCAAAAAAGTTACGGAAATTCGGCAGAATATGTATGATATTCACTTGGATTTAATCCGCTTATTTAGCTATCGCCATAAAATTATTTGGGCATACTGGCAAAGTCGCTGCCGTACCCAAGAATTAAAACTTCAGTCTTATGAGATTAGAGGTTTAGTTGCCAGTGTCCGTACCTTGCCCAATCCAATTCCGGCTCAAGGGTTGAATTTAAAAGAACTTCAAACAACTTTAATCCAAACCTTGCCCACATTATCTGATTATTCCATGAATTTAAATGACCTAGATTATTATATGAGAACGATTCAGGGGAATTTAGAAAATTATCAAAAGCGGATTCAAAAGCTGGAACGCGAAACAAGTAGCTATTTGAAATTTTTGACTCACTTTAGTGAAGTCGCTAATGAAAAATATCTGCAACAAGTTGCCACAGATAGCGCGACATTCCGTCCCGGATTACCCTTAATGGAAAATTTAATTCGGACGATTGGTAGTGTGAGTGGTATTGAACAAACCAAAAGCAATCGCACGCTGAATACAACCGTCGCGTTAATTGGTATCGGATTAATTGTCAGCAGTATCGCCGCCACGGTTTTGGTCGAACAACTGCCCCCCGCCAAAGATACACCATTCTTGTTCACTCCGGTATTTTGGGGAAGTATTAGCACCGGAGTGATCGCTGTAGTACTTGCCTTTATTTTTCTGTTTCGCGATCGCCGTTAGGAAAAATGTTGAGTGTTGACCCTTCACGACCTTTAAGGGAACCTGGTTTGTAGGGGCGGGTTTAGGGACTTTATGCGTGGCTATGGATGATAATGTTTGTGCAAAACCCGCCCTGACCGAGTTTTAAGAGATAAGAAAATCTGAGAATGGGGCAACCAATCAGGTAACAAATGACATAAGACAAATGACAAATGACTATTTAGCCAATCAGTGGTTGCAGCAGGGAATTGAATACTTTAAAATTGGGCGCTACGGGGAAGCGATCGCGAGTTTTGAGCAGGCTGCCCAATTCCACCCCAATATGCCAGAAATTTGGTTCCATTGGGGGAATACTTGTTTTCACTTAGGATGGTTCGACGCGGCGTTGACGCACTATGAGAAAGCGACTACGCTGAAACCGGCTTACTCAGAAGCCTGGTTTAATCAGGGAAATATTCTGTTTAAATTAGGACGCCTAGAAGACGCTTTAGCGAGTTATGATCAAGCGACACAATTTAATCCTGATTTGGCAGTAGCTTGGGGAAATCGGGCAAGTACGCTGTATAATTTGGGACGCTGCGACGAGGCGTTAGGCAGTTGTCAACAGGCGACTCACTGCCAACCGGATTATGTACAAGCTTGGTATATGCAAGGGTTGGTGTTGATGAATGGGGGACGAAACGAGGATGCATTAGCAAGCTTTGATCAAGCCACAACCTTAAATCCTCACCATCTGGAGGCTTGGAAAAATAAAGGCTGGATTCTATTTAATTTAAACCGTTATACTGAAGCATTAGACAGTTGGCAACAAGCGGTTTCACTACAGCCCAATGATTACGAGGTGTGGTTTCAGCAAGGGAATACATTTTATCGGTTGGAACGGTTAGACGATGCTTTAGCGAGTTATGAAAAAGCCGTTACCCTACAAGCAAACGCCCCAGAAGCCTGGAATAATCGGGGATTGGTTCTGTTTCATTTAACTCGCTATACCGAAGCCGTGACAAGCTGCGAAAAGGCAACTGAACTACAACCCAATTACCCAGAAGCTTGGTTTCATCGCGGTAATGCCTTGTTTAGCTTAGGACGTTTAGAAGATGCGATCGCGTCTTATGACCAAGCGTTGCAGGTTAAACCCGATGATTACGCCACCTGGGGCAATCGAGGCAGTGCGTTATATAATTTGGGACGGTATCGGGAAGCGGTTTCGAGTTGCCAGAATGCTACCTATTTTAATCCCGATTATGCTGAGGCGTGGTACATGCAGGGATTAGCGCTAATGCAGGGAGAACAACCCAACGCCGCGATCGCTTGTCTGGATAAAGCGACAACGTTGAAACCTGATTATGCCCAAGCCTGGTTGTATCGGGGTCATTTATTATTTCAATTAGGGCATTTAGCAGAGGCGATCGCCAGTTGTCAACAAGCGACAACCCTTCAACCCGACTATGTAGAGGCTTGGTCTATTCAAGGTATCGCCTTAATGCAGTTACAACGTCCCCAAGAGGCGATCGCTTGTTTGGATCGGGTGGTTGAACTGTACCCGGAACACCCGGAGGCTTGGAAACATCGGGGAACGGTTCTGTGTCAGTTGGAACGCTTAGAGGACGCAATTAGCAGTTTTGATCGGGCAATTACCCTCAAGCCGGACTACTTCCAGGCGTGGTATAATAAAGGATTACTCCTCATGCATTTAGACCGCCCAGAGGCGGCTATTACCACCTTTGATAACGCCCTAGAACTTCAACCGAATTTGTATCCCGCCTGGGTAAACCGAGGCAATCTATTATTACAAGGAGGGCGCTGGGACGCGGCGATCGCCAGTTATGATCAAGCCCTAGGCATTCAACCCAATTTTGCCGAAGCCTGGGCAAATCGAGGGATTGCCTTGGAGAGGTTAGGACGTTACCAAGACGCCTTAGAGAGTTATGATCAAGCCTTAGCCCTACAATCCGATGATGCCCAAACCTGGAATCATCACGGAGTTACCCTAATCCAGTTAGGACGTTACGAAGAGGCGTTAATCAGTTTCAGCCACGCCTTAGATAATCAACCAGATGACCCAGAAACCTGGAATAATCGCGGATTAGCCTTGGATAATTTAGGGCGGTATGAAGAAGCCATGGTTTGTTTTGAACAAGCGATTGAATTAAACTCCGATTATGCCCAAGCCTGGAACAATCGCGGGTTAGCGTTACGGAATTTAGGACGAGAAGAGGAAGCGATTCTATCCTTTGATCAGGCATTAGAATTAAACCCAGATTACCCGGAAGCCTGGAATAATCGGGGTTTAGCGTTACGGAATTTAGGACGAGAAGAGGAAGCGAATGCCAGCTTTGAACAAGCAAACATGGCGGATGACAAATGACGAATAACGAATGACAAATGACAAACAAATTAAGAGTTCAAAAAATCAGCATCAACTTCAGGTAAAGAAGGATTGATACTAATCCCAGAACCCAGTTCAAATCCGGCTGGGGTAGTTAGCCGAGGACTAATTTGGCAATACCAATGAACCTGGGGTTCTTCAGCTTTATAACGGGCAGCCGTATTAATCACATAATTATAATCGGGATCACTTAGCTTGTCATACAACCGAGTCAGAACATTTTTGAGAATTAACGCAAAATGGGACTTTTCTATAGCGGAGATACTGCCAAAATCTGCTTCATGTTCCTTGGGCATAATCCAAATTTCAAACGGCACATCAGCCGCAAAAGGAATAAACGCTAAGAAGGATTCATTTTCAGCAATCACCCGCCTGCGGTGATGCTGTTCAAACTCTAAAATATCGCAATACACACATCGTTGCCATTGATCATAATATCGCTGGGCTTCTTGTTCTCGCACTCGAATATTTTGCGGAACCATACCCGTTACAATCATTTGAGAATGGGGATGACTTAACGATGCACCTGCTTTCATCCCATGATTGCGAAAGATGATTGCCATCATATTTTTATGGGCTTGCATCAGTGTGACGTAGCGCTTGTGATAGGTCTCAATCACCGTTTCTACGTCCTCGATTGACATGGTGGCAAGATCTTGATCATGATCAGGACTTTCAATAATTACTTCATGCTGACCATAACCGGGCATCATTAAATAAATCCCCTCCTTTGATCGTTCTCTGTGTTCATTGGGGGTTAACGCCGGAAACTTATTCAGTACAACTCGCGTTTGCCAGCCTTTGTGGTGTCGGCTGGGCATCTCCAGAAAAATTGACTCAGATTTATGTTCGTTGCCGGGACAAAAGGGACAATCTCGCGGTAGAATCCCTGAAGCTTGTTTTTGGCGACTCTGTTGCTGAAAATCCTGGGGACGTTTACGCCGACTGGGTGCGTAAATCACCCATTCTTTGGTCACCTTGTTGAGTCGGATTTGACCGGATTGCATAAGATCTAGACCCTGTAATGTACGTTAATAATCGTTGTTCTATAGTCGTCAATCGTCGTTCTGAGCAGAATTTTGTCTGATGTCAACTCATCCCTTTTGTCTATCATTTATGATTTAGACATCATTGGTCTGATGTCAACTCATCCGTTGTGTCCCTCATTCATCATTCATTATTCAGACAATGTACATCGGCTTTCTCAACCCCCAAGGCAACTTTGACCCAGAGGATAGGTATATTACAGAACATCCCGATTTTGGCGGTCAACTGGTTTACGTCAAACAAGTCGCCCTAGCGATCGCGGCGCAGGGACACCGGGTTGATATCCTCACCCGTCAAATCATCGATCCCGAGTGGGAGGGGTTTGCAGAACCCTTTGATGCGTATCCGGGTGTGGAAAATCTCCGGATTGTCCGCTTACCCGCCGGACCCCAGGAATTTTTACGCAAAGAGTTACTCTGGACTCCTCTAGTTCGAGATTGGGTACCCAATATTCTGAAATTTTATCAAGACCAAGGGGAAATTCCCGACATCATGACCGCCCACTACGCGGATGGGGGACTGGCGGGTTTATTACTTGAAGCGCAAACAGGCGTACCGTTTACGTTTACCGCCCATTCCCTTGGCGCCCAAAAGATGGACAAATTAAAGGTGACGCCAGACAATCTGGCACAGATGAATGACTATTACTGCTTTGGACGCCGCCTAGTTGTCGAACGTCTGAGTATGAATCACTCAGCGATTAACATTACGAATACTCGCCAAGAACGCTTCAAACAATATAGTCATCCGGCTTATCGGGGTGCTGTCGATGTCGATAATGATGCTCGCTTTGCGGTAATTTCACCGGGAGTAGACCCCGCTATGTTTAGTGCGGAGGTTCGCTCTCCCAACGAAGAAGCAACCTATCAGTTAGTTAAAGATAAATTAGCGCGAGATCTTGCTGAATCGCGGCGGGATTTACCTGTAATTTTAGCATCAAGTCGATTAGACCCCAAAAAGAATCTTTTGGGACTTGTGCAAGCCTTTGCCTACAGTTCCACCTTGCAAGAACGAGCCAATATCGTGCTAATTACGGCTGGGTTAGATAATCCGCTACAGGAGAAGGTTAAGGATGAACAAACCGAACAAAAGGTATTGGCACCAATCCGGGAAGTGGTGAATGACCATAGCTTATGGGGCAAAATTAGCGCCTTTTGCGTCCCCGATCAACCCGCCCTAGCCGCAACCTATCGCTTTTTAGCCCAACGCCGTTCCGTATTTGCCCTACCCTCTCTGTTTGAACCCTTTGGTTTAGCCCCCCTAGAAGCCGCCGCCGCCGGATTGCCGGTTGTCGTTACCCAGAATGGCGGAATTACGGAAAGCTTACAGACAGATAATCAAGACTATGGGGTTTTGATTGACCCCGATGATCCGGCGGATATGGCGCGAGGATTGGAACGGTTAATCTGTAATGAATCAGAGTGGCAGAGTTTTTCTGGTCGGACTCAGCAACTGGTCTTAAATCACTATACCTGGGAGAGTACGGCTCAAGGTTATTTAAACGTAATTGAGCAGATTTTATCGTTACCCAAAACTAATCGTCGAGTCCCCCGACTCCCGATTCATCCGTTTTGGCGTAATCCCCAACCGGAAAACGATGTTTCCTGGGCAGAACTTAGTCAACTCTACTTTGGCAAATAGCCAGTTTCTTAGTTGCGCTTGGGCGCTAAAAATTCTATGAAGCTGAGCTGTAGGGGCGGGTTTTACCGATAACATTTTGGCACAAATCGATAACTTTACTAAACCCGCCCTTGGGGGAGAAAAACTACTATTAAGCGCTGCAACTTGATATGAACGAGTGTTCAACGTTTAGAGCCCCCTAAATCTCCCATGGAACAAAAGCGAAGCATCCGCTAGTCTCCCCCCTTTTTAAGGGAGAAGGAAGGGGGATAAAAAGGGAGACTTTGAAGACATTTCTTGTTCCGCTCTAATCACGAAGCATCGCCGTCAGGGGTAAAATTGCCGCAATTTGCTCCGTTGACATAGTACCCAAAGAATTTAACGCCACATTAAATAATCGTCCTGGTTTCAAGTCATCTTTGACCAAATTCCAGAGGCGTTGCACTTCTTCGGTGTGCAATCGATCATCTTCCGTCAACGCCAACAATACCTGACGCCGCAAAAACTGCCCTTCTTCAGATAAAAGATATTGCAATCCCAGTTGTGCTGTGGGGAGCAAATCAAACTTATCATCAGACTGGGCGATCGCGATCATATTCTCTAAGCGTTGCCATTGGAACCTACCATCCTTGAACAACACCTCAATCAACCGCCGCCGCATAGCGGGTGACTCACCTTTAAGTAAACGTTTGGCGACGTAAGGATAAGACACCTCAACGATTTTGAAATCCGGATTCAGGGTTAACGCCAACCCTTCCTGAGTCACCAATGACCGAATAATCAGGGCAAACTTTGCCGGAACCCGGAACGGATAGTCAAACATTAACTCGGAAAAACTATCCGTAATCGTTTTAAAATTGAAGTCCCGGACACTTTGACCCACCGCTTCGCCTAGCACTCGTTCTAAGGCGGGAATAATCGGCGTGATGTCGGTATCTGGGGTTAAAAAGCCGAGTTGGACAAACTTTTTCGCTAACTCCGGATAATCCTTATTAATTAAATCAATAACTGCGCTGACAATCGTTTCTTTGGTTTCTTCCCCCAACTGATCCATCATGCCAAAGTCAATATAAGCCATGCGACCATCGGGCATAGCAAACAAGTTACCGGGATGGGGATCAGCGTGGAAAAAGCCGTGTTCTAAGAGTTGGCGTAAACCTGCTATGACGCCTGTTTGAATCACTTGGTCAGCATCAAGTCCCGCCGTGCAAAGGCTTTTGGTATCGGTTAACTTACACCCATGAATCCATTCTAAGGTTAAAACCCGATGGTTACTGTATGTCCAATAAATAGTTGGCACTTTCACACTGGGATCATCGCGGAAGTTACTGGCAAAGAGTTCCGCATGGCGACCTTCATTGACGTAATCAATTTCTTCAAATAACTTCGTACCAAATTCATCGACAATTAACGTCAAATCATGACCCAGATTCAGGGGTAGCCATCGGGATAACCAGCCGGCTGACTTCCGCATTAAATAGAGATCCAGAGTTAGGTATTTGAGTAGGTTAGGACGCTGCACCTTAACCGCCACCTCTTCCCCGGTATGGAGATAAGCATGATAGACTTGACCAAGACTCGCAGCTGCGACGGGATCAGGGGAAATTTGGCGATAGACTTCACTCACCGGACGCTCTAACTCTGACTCGATAATCGCGAAGGCGGTGTCGTTATCAAAGGGTGGGAGTTGGTCTTGTAGCTTAATCAGTTCATCCAAGAAATCTTTGCGAACTAAATCTGGGCGCGTGGATAAAGCTTGTCCCACTTTAATAAACGTTGGACCAAGGCGGGTCAGGATATGTCGCAGTTGAGCAGCCCGTTTAAACCGATTCTGCTCCACTTGGTTGCGCCACTCGTCCCACTTGAGACCCAGAATAAACTGTACAAAGTTCCAGATAATCCTTAACGCCCGCCAGAGAACCACCCAGGGGCGGTAGCGGTATTTAGCTGCGATCGCTTCTGGATCATAGCGCCGTCGGGGTTGAATCTGCTCGGCTTCAAGATAATCAACTTCAATGTAATGCTGACTCACAGCGATTTATTGCCTCTCACGTAACAAACTAGCAAAGTTTATTTATTTTTTTATCGTTTTGTTAAGTATATTCTAAGTGATCCTACTTAGTCCAGACCACAACAGCGCTGAGGGGGAGTAAGGAGAGTCGAGACGCCATGACAAAGCAAGTCTGCTAAAACCCTTACCAGATCAAGCTTTCAGTTACCAAAAGACACTGTAACTAACCCTTCAATTATTGTGGAAGTCCCTTTACAGAAACTTTAAACTATAAGGCTTCATCAATTAATCGGGTGTATAAATGAGTTGTGAAATAGCAATCTTTACAAAATAAGGCTTTCAGCGTCATTTTTGTTCACCAATCATTTAAACTGACTGGAGAAGGGGCATAAAGCCGTATAAAGTTTTGATGAAGCGACAAAGCTGATTGTCAAGAATGCGAATCACCGTTTCATTGGAAAAGACTAGGCGATCAGTTGCTCGCACTACGGCATACAGTTAGAGCCTGTCAGATGTCAATCAGTCCTACTGTTTCTCCTCCTCCCCTAGAAAGTGGCGATCGCTCTTCCTGGGTGGGGGAGATCGCTTGATACAATCATGGGGTAGGTTGAGTCATTCATAACGATGTCTTCACAGCCCTTACGATTAACCTCTGTGTTCGCACCCGCTCGACATTTGCCACCGTTAGAAAATGGCGATCGCCTAACCTCCCGTGAATTCGAGCGTCGTTACAACGCCATGCCAGAACTAAAAAAAGCCGAACTGATAGAAGGGATAGTTCATAAGGCATCGCCCCTACGCTTTCAACCTCATGCTCAACCCCACGGACGTTTAATCACTTGGCTGGGAGTTGATCAAGCTGCTACACCCCAAGTACAAATGGGAATTGAACCCACTCTCCGTTTGGATAGGGACAACCAACCGCAACCCGATGGCGTATTGCTCATTAATCCAGAAAGTGGGGGCAACTCTACCCTAAGTGAAGATGGATACTTGGCAGGAGCGCCAGAATTATTGGTAGAAATAGCGGCTAGTAGTGCGGCGATTGATCTGGGAGATAAGAAGCGTGCTTATCGGCGCAATAGCGTACAGGAATACATTGTTTGGCAAGTCTTTGAACAAAAGATTGATTGGTTTAGTTTCAACGATGGTGATTATATTTCCTTGTTACCTGATTCTGAGGGACTGATTTGCTCTCAAGTATTTCCCGGATTGTGGCTGGATGCGCCAGCGATGCTCCAAGGGAATCTGCAACGGGTTTTGCTTTCCTTGCAATCAGGAATCAATTCCCCAGAGCATCAAGCCTTTGTTCAACAGTTAATCGCACGGCAGCAACAATATGGGAATGGTTAATGGAATTCTCCTCTACCCGATTAGGTATGTCATCCCCCTTTTTTTGTCAAGAGATATTCCGCCACTTTACAGAAATTTTAAACTATAAGGCTTCATGTGTACCTTGAAGGAAATCAACGAATAAGGTCAACAGCCGAGTTCGACAACGCACTGTTCCTACTGTGTTAACTAGAGAGATCCCAAATTGGTCCGATTTATTCTGGGGACGCACGGAAGTGCAACGCCGCCGCGCCTTAAAAGATTTATCGTTACGTTTACCCTGTCGTCCCCTGCTGCGTTGGTTCTATATGTATTTCTTGCTAGGGGGATGTTTAGATGACAAAGCTGGCTTTGCTTGGTGTACGTTGCAAGCATTTTATGAGTATCTGATTTTGCTCAAAGTTTGGGAACTTAAACAACCTCAAACGTCAGCAGACAGGAGTGTAGAATTGGCAAGGGTTAACTAACAGTCCGTAAATATCTAGACAATTAGTGACATAACTAGACAT
>CAZNNK010000145.1:0-10240 GCA_964574085.1 uncultured Coleofasciculus sp. | reverse complement strand
GATAATACCTCAACCGCGTGTTTCGTGGCATGATACCAACCACCAATGGGCATCCAAATCCGCCCGCCCATGGAACTGATATTCACGATGGTGCCGGATTTTGCCGTCCGCATTGACGGTAGAACCAATTGCGTCAGCCGCATTAAGCCAAACACATTCACGTCAAACTGTCGCTTCGCTTCTTGGAGTGGCACATCTTCCAGCGCCCCGTAGGAACCATACCCCGCATTATTTACTAATGCATCAATCTGCCCTTCAGCCGTAAGCAGGGTTTGCACTGCCGTTGTCATACTGGCATCATCGGTCACATCAAGGGGCAGAACTTTGGCTCCCATTGCCTCAATATCCGCCATTTTTTCCACTCGCCGCGCCGCACCATAGACGATCCAACCCTCTTTTAGAAGTTGCTGCACGATCGCTTTACCGATCCCAGACGAAGCGCCTGTTACCATGGCAACTTTTTTCTTTGAACCGCTAGACATAGGAAACTCCTATTGTAGGAACGACAAAGGACAAATGACACTTAAAACTGTTGCAAAAAGCGCAAATCACTGGTATATAAACGGCGAATATCATCAATTTGATGCATGACGAGGGCGAAACGTTCCGCGCCAAATCCGGCGGCAAACCCGGTATAAATTTCTGGGTCATAACCAACGGTTTTGAGCACATTGGGATCAACCATTCCACAGCCGCCCATCTCTAACCATTTCCCTCTCCATTTGACATCAACTTCCGCCGAGGGTTCTGTGAACGGGAAATAACTGGCGCGTAAGCGAACATCGACATCTTCACCAAATAATTCTTGGAAAAAGACTTTTAACGTCCCTTTGAGATCCCCAAACGTGATGTCCTCATCAACGGCTAAAATCTCAATTTGATGGAACACAGCCGAATGGGTTGCATCAACGGTATCCCGACGATAAACCCGCCCTGGGGCAATAATTCGGATGGGGGGTTCGTTATTTTCCATGTAGCGAATCTGCACCGAAGAGGTATGGGTTCGCAGCAGGTTTCCATCGGGGAGATAAAAGGTATCCTGCATATCCCGCGCCGGATGGTCTTGGGGAGTATTTAATGCCTCAAAATTATAATAATCGGTCTCCATTTCCGGTCCGGTGGCGACGGTGTATCCTAGACCGACAAAAATATCTAGCACTTGGTCGATAATGCTATTGAGGGGATGAATTCGACCTTGAGGGTTATATACCCCTGGCATGGTTACATCAAGGGTTTCGGCGGCTAGTTGTGCCTGAATTTGGGCGGCTTGTAACTCTTGGCGCTTGTTGTCTAGGGAGTGTTGGAGGGCTTCTTTGACTTCATTGGCTAGCGCCCCAATTCGCGGTCTATCGTCGGCGGATAGCTTCCCCATCCCGCGCAAGATTTGGGATAACTGTCCTTTTTTCCCTAAGTAGTTGACGCGCAATTGTTCCAATTGATCCAGCGTATCGGTTTTGGCGATCGCAGGAGTGGCTTCTTGTTTGAGGGCGACTAATTGGGTTTCTAGCTCGTTGAGCGAAGTAGTCATGAATTCAGTCGTGATCAGGTTTGAGCGGTGCTTTGCTAGCAAAGGCTTTTCTTAGTTTACCGTTATCGGCTAACGGCGAGGGGGAAAGAAGACCTTATTATATTCCGCTAACGCCAGAATTAGGAGTGCGATCGCTAAGATAACGGCTGTGGTGATCCCGCCGTACTGGACTAGGGTTGTGGGGTTGATTTGGGTTAGGGGTGTGGGTGTGAGGGTTTCGATGGTGTTGGTTTGGGGTTCTAGATTCGGTTGGGTTTGGGGGTTGGCGTTGATCATGGTGTTTACCTCGGTTATCGATATAAACATGATGGCTTAGGCGATCGGTGTTTTAGGTAGGTAGAAGTAGGGGACTTGGTAATGTTAGGGTTTGTAGGGAGATGTAGGATAATGTTGGTTTGTTATTCGTCATTTTTCCTTTGTCATTTGTCATTCGACATTTAACCATCTGTAGGGGCGACCCGCTTGCATTAATTAACAATACTGATCCACTCAATTAACTTGGGTCGCCCTCTTATAAGTTTGTTCTCAATGTTGAAACGTTGATGGCGCTAAAGCGCAACTACAAGCGCAACTACAAGCGCAATTACAAGCGCAGCTACGAACGAAACTGTCTTTGGGGAGTTATGATTGAAGTGAAATAGGGCAAGTTTTATGACAACTAACTTTATGTTTACTCCGATAGAGAATTTGTCTCAGTTAACCTACTCTGTACTTATTGAACAAGAACGGGGTAGCTATAAAGCAATGGTATGGGGTTTACCTGATTGTCAGACAACGGGGAAAACTCGCGAAGCGGCATTGGTGAGTTTACGTCAATTGTTAGAGGCACGCTTGGAGAATGCTGAACTTGTTTCTCTAGATATTGAACGTCCTCAATCTGACAATCCTTGGATGAAATTGGCGGGTAAATATAAGGATGATTCTCAATTTGATCAGATGTTGGATTATATCCAAGCTTATCGTCGTGAACTCGATCAGGAAATGGAGGATTATTATCGCCAACTAGAGGCAGAGGATGAAGTCAAGTGAGTCTGTGGATACTTGATACGGATTGCCTTTCGCTGCTGCAACGGGGTCATCCAATTATCAGTCAGCGTGTTACCGCCGTTAATCCTAGAGAAATTGCGACAACTATTATTACTGTGGAAGAACAATTGCGGGGACGGCTGGATAGTATTAGACGGGTGAGTTCTAATGATGCTCGGATATTGGCTTACAGGAGACTTCAGGATACATTAGAAGATTTTAGGACTATCAATGTACTTGATTTCGATCAAGAGGCTAACAGTTGTTATACAGAATTGATTCGTCAAAGGATTCGGATTGGTACGCAAGATTTACGAGTTGCTTCGATTGTGATGTCCAGAAATGCTATATTGGTTACACGTAATCGGCGCGATTTTACAAAGGTTCCAGGGTTGGTGTTTGAAGATTGGACGGTTCAACCCTGATTTCCTGTAGGGGCGACCCGCTTGCACTAATTAACAATACTAATCCATTCAATTGACTTGGGTCGCCCTCTTATGAGTTTGTTCTCAATGTTGAAACGTTGATGGCGCTAAAGCGCAACTACAAGCGCAATTACAAACTGGCAGAATTGGGATGGGTTCGATACAATTGGCAAATGAATCTTAATGCTTACTAATGGATTCAACAGAGGCGCTGGAATTCATCAACAGGCGGCTGTGGGAGAACTCTCAGCCTGTTTTGACTGAAGCGGAAGAGGCGATTGTGATTGGGATTTGGCAAGGTAACGGTTATAAACAGATTGCCGCCCAAAACTATTTTGATGATCAATACACTAGAGAATTAGGCGCAAATTTATGTAAGAGACTTGAAGGGCATTTTAATATTCAAATTAAGAAACGAATTTTTAAGAAGCAAGTTGAATATCTTTATGGTGTAGAGTTTCAATCTCAACCGCTAGAATCAGAGGGGTCAGCCTCTACTGAAGTCTTAGAAGAAACTTCGATTACTGTAGAGTCTGAGAAGCCAACGATTAATCCCTTTACTCCTCAACAAGGTAGAATCGATAATCCGCAAGACTTCTTTAACCGAGAACGGGAAATCCGGCAGATATTTGAGGTGCTGAATAGTGGTAGCAGTGTTGCCCTAATCGGAGCCGAGGGTGTCGGTAAATCTTCTTTACTTTCCCAGATTGTCCGACTGGCGGACAGTTATCTCCATTCGCCGCGTCAGCCTGTCTTTCTCGATTTAAATTTGGTTGAAGATGAAGATGATTTCTATGGTGCATTATGTGATGAGATTGGTATCCCGGAAACTAAGGGAGCCAGGTTAAGTCGCCATTTAAAATCGCGGCAAGTTCTGCTGGCTTTAGATAATGTGGGCAAAATGACCTGGGATGGCTTTAATCGCGGTGTGCGGGATTATCTACGCGGTTTGGCTGAGGGGAGTCATGCACCACTTAAGCTGGTTTTGGCGGCGAATGAATCTTTAAATGAACTGTTTAATGATAGTTGGGATAATGGCAAAACTTCGCCTCTGGCGGGAGTTTGTCAAGAAGAAATCATAAAACCCTGGGATGAATCAACCGCCCGTGATTTTATTGAGGCACGTTTGGCGATGACTTCGATAAGGTTTACTGAAGCTGAAATTAATCGGTTAGTTGAGGAGAGTGGGGGACATCCCCGGCGATTGATGCAGTTGTGTTATCGAATGTATTCTCGGTATTTGGAGGGTGGGTAATGAGCCAAGATGTCATAAATCAGGATGAAATTAAGCAAGATGAAAGTGAGCAAGATAATGAAATCTCTGTTCCTCGCTTAGATTTAGCGCCCAAACTGCAACGCCCTTTATCGTTATGGAATCCTTTGGATTATCTACGCCTGTTGTATTGGGTGTTTTACTTTCCTCAAGCTTTGCGCTGGTATGTGGATACCTTCGGTGGTGGATATATTCCCGAAGCAGAAATGAATTGGCGTAAGGGATTAGAACTATTGCGTCAGAATCCGATTCAGCGTCAGTTGCTTGTTCAAGGGTTGATGTTGACTATTGTTATTCCTGTCGCTTTTTGTGGACTACTTCAGCAGATAGGTTTTGAGATTAACTGGGGAGGCGTGGCGTTTGGCGTGGCGGGAGGCGTGGCGTTTGGCGTGGCGTTTGGCGTGGCGGTTGGCGTGGCGTTAGGCGTGGCGGTTGGCGTGGCGGTTGGCGTGGCGGAAGGCGTGGCGTTTGGCGTGGCAATCCTACGTCCAGAAAACTGGCTGATTGGTTCACCTTTAAACCTAAAAAATATCCAAAATGGAAGTTGGTTATTTCCGCGCATAACCAAACTTCCCCTGCCTTATCTCAGGTTGCGTTTACAGAATTGGCTTGAACAGGATTGGGAAACAGGTTTACACAATATTAATCAGCTATTGGCATATACCCTACAATTCATTCCCGTTGTGGAAAGCGTTAATCAGATACTGGCGAAAACCCCATCAAAACAACTAATTTTGCGTGTCTCTCAGTTAGCTGAAGCCCCTTTTGATTGGCGGTTAGTACGTTTTGCTTCAGCTTGGCCGGATACAGATACTCGATTAGACACTCCCGCCCGCGCTGCGACTACTGGATTCTGGTATCTCCATAAAAAAGAACCCGCAAAAGCAACGGAAGCATTTGCCGTTGTTCGTTCCCTTCTCTATGGCGAGGAACTCTTCACCCTCGCCCAAATTCTCACAACTTTCAACGAAGCCCAAGAACCCGCCACAATCGCCACATTAGAACTACCCACTTTCCCCAACGAACCCTTACTCCGTCCCATAACATGGAACACCATAAAATCTCTCTATCGAGTCGTGGAAGATGTGCGAGTGGTTCAGCGTAGCGTCTCTCGTTCCACCCGTTCCTTTGCTCTTACTCGGGCATTAGGAGAACTAGAAACTATCCTCAATCATATTGAAACCCTACCCGAAGCCGAAAGGGAACTAATCAAAGATATTGCCCAAACTTGGCAAGACGCTTTATTACAAATTGCGACGGAAATTGGCGAGATTTCCATCACCAAACCCGTCACCAATCCTTATGTTGTCGGAGACCCCGTAGAAGGGAATCGCTTTGTCGGACGAGACGATATCCTCAGACAATTAGAAGAACTCTGGGTTATGAGTCAACAACTCCAATCCGTTGTTCTCTATGGTCATCGCCGCATGGGGAAAACCTCGATTCTTTTAAATGTGGCAAATTGTTCCGGTTCACGGGTAAAAGTCGTTTATATTAACCTACTGCGTTTAGGCAGTCCCCAAGGTGTCGGGGAAGTGTTAATGGCAATCAGTGATGCAATTTCTGATGCTATCGGTTGTCGCCCTCCTGATGATGAGGCTTTGCTAAATCTTCCTTATCGGACGTTTGAACGCTATTTTAAACAGGTAGTCGAGATGGTGCAGGGGACAGAGACGGAGACGCGCCATGGTACAGAGATGGAGACGCGCCATGGCGCGTCTCTACAGGGGTTAATTATTGCCCTAGATGAATTCGAGAAAATTGAGGAACTCATTGAAGCGGGAAAAATCCCTAATGATTTTATTGGCTATCTGCGGGGATTGGTGCAAATGAACGCTAAAGTCGCGTTTGCTTTTGCCGGGTTGCACACCTTAGAAGAAATGACCGCCGATTATTTCCAACCCTTCTTTGCCAGTGTTCTTCCGATTCACGTTGGTTTTCTAAGACCTGCTGCAACTCGCCAGATTTTAGCCAATCCCAGCTTAGAAAATCCAGATGCGACTGTTTCAGATATCCCGGATAATGAAGCGGTTGATTTTCCCCTGGATTACACCCCAGACGCCCTTGACTTAATCTATCGTCTCACCGCAGGTCAACCTTATTTAGTTCAATTGGTGGGATTTCAACTGGTGCGCCGTTACAATGATTTTGTGTTTGAACAGGGACATTCTCGTGACCCCGTTTTTACAGTCGAGGATGTGGAAGCGGTGATTAATGACCCTGCATTTTATCAGCGAGGACGGTATTATTTTGATGGGGTTTGGGGTCAAGCGGCGCGAGGAGTTTCCGGTCAACAGACAATTCTAAAGGTGTTAGCGCCTTACCCGGATGGGTTAATGAGTGAACAATTAAGGATCAGGTTAGCAGAATTCTTCAGAGAATCAGGACTTGCGCCCCTAGAGGAGAAACAATTAGAGGAAGCGTTGGAGACATTAAAACGCCATGATGTGATTCAAAAAAAGGGTGATTATTGGCAGATTATTGTCGAACTTTTCCGGCGCTGGGTGTTAAATCAGTAGATTGTCATTTGTCATTTGTCATTTGTCCTTTGGCGCTCTCCCGTATTTAGGGCTTGCTGCACTCGTTAGGAAGGTAGACCCGATAAGGGTTTTAAGCCATTTTTTGCCCCCAAAGTGCTTTGGTTTTACCATCTAGATGCTCGCATTTTTGCACGGGAAGCCTCATCTCCCATCTTCCTCATCTCCCCCAGCTTCCCCAGCTCCCCCAGCTCCCCCTCACCACAACACTTATTCAGCAGCCCCTATGTATGGGAGAGCCTTTCCCTCCAATAGGGCGGCGACACGCAATATCATGGCTTCATGATAAGGAGCGGCAATAATTTGCACACCTAAGGGTAGAGAACTAGACGACTTAACCGGAACCGATAAAACAGGTAATCCAATAAAAGATAACGGTTGGGTAAACAGTCCCAAATTCGGGCGCACTAATATCTCTTCTCCCCCAATTACCATTGTTTCTTGATCGATGCGGGGGGCGATACAAGGCGTCGTTGGGGCGAGAATAATATCCACCGTCTGAAAGAGTTCCTGCACCCTTTGGCGATACCATTGGCGAAACCGTTGCGCTTGGATGTACCAGGAGGCGGGAATTAAAGCCCCCGCTAAAAAACGATCGCGTGTAGCGGGGTCAAAGTCTTGCGGGCGTGATCGCAAGTTGGCAAGATGTAAGTTAGCGCCTTCTGTGGCTGTAATAATATAAGCCGCCGCTCTTGCCCGATGTGCTTCGGGTATCCTAACGGTAGTGGTGACATTCAGCGCCTGGGCGACTTTAGCCACAGCATCCAAGGCGTCTGGGGTAGCACCTTGAGTAAAATAGTCCCCCGCTACCGCAATCCGTAATCCCTCGATTCCCTGTTCTAGTTGCGGTAAACATGGTTCTGGGGGACGTTGCGTACAGACCGGATCACGTTCATCATGTCCCTGAAGGATATCAAACGCCGTCGCCATATCCCGGACTGACCGGGCAAAGGGACCAATATGGTCTAAACTACTGGAAAATAAAATTGCTCCCGCCCTGGATAAGCGCCCGTAAGTGGGTTTTAATCCAAAAATCCCGCACAATGCAGCCGGAACCCGGATTGAACCATTGGTATCAGAACCCAAAGTAAGGGGAACTAATCCGGCGGCGACTGAAGCAGCGGAACCCCCCGATGATCCACCGGAAACGCGAGTCGGATCATGAGGGTTCGGTGTTGCCCCATAATGGCTATTAACCGTCACAAAGCCATAAGCATATTCATCCATATTTAACGCCCCCACCAGCACCGCCCCGGCTTGCCGTAATCGGGTAACGGCGGTAGCATCGTGGTTCGCTGGGGAATTTTCAGCATTAATTTTTGATCCGGCTAGGGTGGTTAATCCCGCAATATCAAATAAATTCTTCACCGCAAAGGGAACTCCCGCCAAGACACCCGGAAATTCCCCTCGGCTAATCGCCTGATCCACCCGTTCCGCCTCGGCTAGGGCAGTATCAGCCGTAACCGTGGTAAAACAATTTAAGCTCGGATTACGGGCATCAATCTGCGCCAAACAATCCCGCGCGATCGCACTGGCGGTTATTTCACCCTGATAAATCGCCGTAGCAATACCTACAGCGTCTGCATCTTGCCAATTAAAGGTCATGGTTCAAAAATCGGTGCGGCTTCTATATCATCAGGTAAGGGAAACTCATTCACCACTTGTGCGATCGCGGCAATGCGAGTCAGGTTATCCACGACACCGGGATGGTATTCGGGGTCAATCGGCAGATCCATCAACTCCGCCATGCGATCGACATATTCACCAAAATCAAAGGTTTCTTTAGTCATAGCTTAATCTGTTTTGAGTTTCTATTCTCTGTTCCCTGTTCCCTAAGCTGTTCGGCATTCAAACCTTAATGTCAACAATGACGAAATCCTTGTAGTGCGAGCATCTTGCTCGCTACTAATACCCAATCTAAATGCATTGTAAATAATTCTTCAATATTTTGACTTTATTTGCTATACTTTTATTTAGGATCAAGTCAAAACGACATAAGATAACCGAAGCGGCTCTTAATTCTGGGGGTGAACCATAACAGCTTATTCCCTGTTCCCTAACCAATAACAAACGCTTCCTTAGCATAATTATTCCATGTTTGGTGACAGCGTTCGGCGATAAACGGTTGCACTCGGAACTTCGGTGGATTCCCCTCTAGAACATCAATCCGTAAAAATGAATAGAGTCGCTGCTTTTTAGACCCATGACCATGACGACCCGCATAAAAGTGCGATCGCGCTACCAGACGGGAAGGATTACTGTCAATAAACCCAACGGATTCCATGATCTCTGACCCTTCTTTCCGTTGACGGCGTAAACTATGACCACTTCCACCACAGATAATCCAAGGAATATGGGAATCCGCATGTCCAGTATCCACCGTTTCTAGATATTCTAAACAGTGGGCATGACCCGTTAACACCAAATCCACCAAAGGACGCCCCTGAGTTAAATCACCCACCTCCGTCGCCACAGCATCCAAAACTTGGCGAAGGCGGCGACGAACTGCCGAGGTTTGTGCCTGTTGCCATTTCGTGGCTTCGGTTACATAAGGAGGATGATGCAGGTAAATCACCCGTCCTCTTACATCTTGGGTATGCCAAGACTGGATTAACCGTTGTCGCAGCCAGTCCAATTGTTCAAAGTCAATCGTGTTTTCTTCATTTGATACTAACTGCTTATTAATATCCAGGCTTAGTTCATCAATTTGCTCTAATTTCACATTCAAATCATCAAGCTGTTCCGCCTCTTCGGGGTTATCCGCATCCAAAGTATCGGAGGTTTCCATAAGTTGCTGTTTTTCAGTCTCTAATTCATCCTGTCGCTTTTCTAAAAGGCGGCGAAAGGCTTTTCCTTCTGGGGTGTTGGGAATCGGGGCGGGGTCGTTAAAGGTATTGGAATCGAGGGCAAAAAAGTCAAGTCCCCCACTACGAAACGTATAATAACGGTTAGGTAAGCGGGTAAATTCTCCAGGTTGATAGCGCAAGCAACGTCCTGTATTCGTTTTCGCCGTGTAATGGTGGTCTAGATGATTTTCCAACTGTCCCCACTGCTTCAATGGCTTTAGATAGTCCAGAAATGCCTTAGTATAAGCTTTGCCCTTATGCGATCCGTGCCAACCAACATTCAGATCCAGTTTAGTCTTCAACAGGTGGCGTAGGGGCCAAGTTACCTGTGCCATAAAGCCATAGATTAAGGGTAAATCGTAGTAATCGTGATTTCCAGGGATGGTGAGAAACGGAAGATTAAACACCATTTGGTCATAAGCAATGTTCTGGGGAGAGTCACCATTGACCAAGAACTCCCGGTAAGGTTTGATAAAGTTTTGCGGATAATATTCACTTGAACCCACCTGATACACCACGTCGCCAGTATGCAAAACAAAACGACAGTCATCGCGGTGATTTAACATCATTTCCACAATTTTGCGTTGCGGATCATGGTGTTTATG
>CAZNNK010000144.1:2310-10243 GCA_964574085.1 uncultured Coleofasciculus sp. | reverse complement strand
AAACCTCCTCTAACTCTTGATAGATAAGGGTTTCCGGTTTGTGCAGCAAGCCCTAAATAATATCCCCAACCATCGAATCATCTTCTCATCCTTTGCCAGCGAGAACTAACCTGTCTGTGAAATCAGTGTGACTAACCTCTCAACTCCCCACCTCTAACGTTCCTCTAAATCCGTGAAATCAGTGTTACTAACCTTACACGATGTCAAAGCCAAATTTAACCTTCAGCGAGTGGAGGATGAACAGTTCTTTCCAGAATGGCAGGATGATTTACCCCAAGCCACTGATGCTGAAAAGCAATGGCTTGATCGGATTAAGGCGAATTTTCTCTATTTGGCAGAGTATCCCATGCATGAAGAGATTGTGAAAATGGTGGTACTGTCTCCATTGCTATCCCTCGCTAACTTTTATAGCTATCCATTTCGTCCTGTGGCAGAAAAGCCAGTGGAAATTGTGTTTGAGGATGAGGCAGAAACCCTCAGGGGAAGGATTGATGTGCTGGTTTTACATCAAACGTTGTGGGTTACAGTTATTGAGGCGAAGCGCAAGCAGCTTAATGTTTTAGAGGGAATTCCCCAAGCGTTGTTCTATATGATGAATCGTCCGACTATCAGAAAACCTCTATTTGGATTTATCACCAATGGCAGTGAATTTGTGTATCTCAAACTCATGCAGCAAGACTGCCGCGATATGGTTTGTCCCGGCTTTTCTCGCTGATTAATCCCGGAAATGATTTATATACGGTGTTAGGTGTTTTGAAGCGGTTAGGGGAAGTTGTGAACAGCACTAAGCTGTGAAATGGTAAAAGAAGGCTCCAAGGTCGTGCGATCGCACCTGATTCCACCAAATCCGGGTTAGCTACCCCGGTTATAACCTAGTCCTTACCTTGCGGACGCAAGGCGAGTGTAGCAGCGATTTCAATCGCCTCCTCTTGCATGGGGTAATAAAGACGGATTTGGTATTACTGGGGGTGGAAACTGTTTCCCCTCACTTATTGACAAGAAATATCATCACACAGATTTCTATCACTCTCACTCACGTTGGGATTAGTCTGGAGATAATCCCGCAACCAATTACAACCCTGTCTGAGTAAATCATCTAAGGCTAACTTCCAAGTCATCACCTTTACCGTTCCATCACGGCTAGCTGAGGCAATGGTCTGACCATCGGGGCTAAAACTAACACTGTACACCCAATTGCCATGTCCTTGAAACGTTTGTAGTTCGGTGCCATCTATCCGCCAGAATTTTACTGTACCATCACCACTAGCAGAAGCAATGGTTTGACCATCCGGGCTAAAGCTGACACTATTGACCCAATTGCCATGTCCCTGAAACCTGTGCATCAGTGTACCATCTAAACGCCAGAGTTTCACAGTGCCATCCCCGTTTGCTGAAGCAATGATTTGACCATTGGGACTGAAACTAGCGCTATTCACCCAATTGCCTTGGCGTTCAAACTCTTGCACAATTGTGCCATCAGTACGCCACAGTTTCATCGTCCCGTCACGACTGGCGGAGACCAAGGTTTGACCATTCGGACTAAAGCTGACACTATTGACTCCACCGCTATGTCCTGTAAAAAGTTGCATCACTGTACCATCTCGACGCCAAACTTGGACAGTGCAGTCGGTGCTAGCTGAAGCAAGGGTTTGACCATCCGGGCTAAAACTAACACTCTTAACCAAACCACTATGTCCCCTAAACGTTTGAACCACTGTGCCATCTAAACCCCAGAGTTTTACCGTACCATCATGACTCGCCGAAGCCAGCATCTGACCATCAGGACTGAAACTGGCGCTACTCACCCAATCCCTGTGTCCGGCAAAAGTTTGTACGTCTGTGTCATCTAAATGCCGGAGTTTTACCGTGCCATCACCGCTAGCTGAGGCAATCCTCTGACCATCGGGACTGAAACTAACACTATTGACGCCATCACTATGGTCGTGAAAGGTTTGGACAACAGTGCTATTGGTGCGCCATAGTTTCACTGTACCATCAGTACTGGCTGAAGCAAGGGTGCGATTATCGGGACTAAAACTGATACTCCACAGCCAACTACTATACCCTTGAAAGGTTTGCACAATTGTACCATCAATACGCCAGAGTTTCACAGTGCCATCACTGCTGGCTGAGGTGAGTATTTGACCATCGGGACTAAAATTGACACTATAAACCCCATCACTATGTTCCTGGAACGTTTGCACCGTTGTGCCATCTAAACGCCACACGTTAACGGTGCGGTCATGACTCGCTGAGGCAATCAGTTGACCATCGGGACTGAAACTAATACTATTAATCCCACCCTGGTGTTTTTTAACGGTTTGAATCAGTGTGCCATCTAAACGCCAAAGTTTAACGGTACGGTCATGACTGGTTGAGGCAATCAGTTGACCATCGGGGCTGAAATTGACGCTATTGACCCAATCCCGATGTCCGTTCAAGGTGCGGATAAGTTTGCCATCAATACCCCACAATTTTACCGTCCCGTCACCACTGGCTGAGGCAATTAGCTGACCATCGGGACTAAACGTGACACTCCTAACCCAGTCGCGATGCCCCTCAAACGTGTGCAGGATTGTACCATCAAGACACCAAAGTTTTACGGTTCCATCCGTACTGGCTGAGGCAAGGGTTTGACTATTGGGACTAAAACTGACACTCCTCACCATACCACGATGTCCCTCAAACCTGTGCACAATTGTACCATCAAGACGCCAAAGTTTCACGGTTCCATCCGTACTGGCTGAAGCAAGGGTTTGACCATCGGGACTAAACCTAACACTCCAAACCCCACCGCTATGTCCCTGGAAGCGATTACATTCTTTCATGGAGTAGATGACGTGCCACAGGGTAGACAATGTTCGCGTTTTTATCGTCGCTGGCGCATTGATATACTTTAACTTTTGACCTGCCTTAATGCTGGTGACTAATGCCCCCAGTTGGTCATGGCACAGAAACATGGCTTGAGCCAGAGAACTTAGGGTTTCAATTTCGGCAATCTCTGTCCGCCTACGTGCCTGTTGTTCGTGAGTTAATGCCTCTTGTTTCTCTTTGAGTGCCTGTCTGAGTTGGGCTTCGGTTAACTTCTGCTTCTCTTTTGCCTCGGCTAATTCGGCTAACAAACCAGGTGCTTGCTTCTGGCGAATGAAATCGACTAAATAATCGTGAAATAACTGATAACGATTGACGGGGTAATCGGGGACTAAAAAGACTATTCCTGAACCGACTAAAATATGCAGAACCAAATTCAGTTGCTGGATTCCGGCTGAAAATCCCCAGGCGTCTAAATCGGCTGCTAACTCAGCCCAGGTTTTCAAGGGACGTGTGCCATTCTCATAGGTGAGTAAATATAAAACGAGTCGGGCAAGTTGTTCATTCTTCGCCCCACAATCGACAACCACTTCTTCCAGAAAACGCTGGGCTAGGGTTTCTTTGGGATTATAAAGTAGGCGATATTGGTGTAACTTGGTGATCGTATAGGTTTGCAGTTGCGCCCCTACTACCTGTAACTCAATCGGACGAACATTCCCCCCATCACCGGCTAAATCCTGGACAACTTCATCGATGAGGGCGGGTTCTAAATAAAACTGCGATCGCTCGGTTAATTCCCGAATTACCGATTTTGCCCGTTCCGGTGAAAAGTCGCCGAGGTAATAGCGAATCGTTTTATCCAGAATATTCTGATGAAACTCCTCTAAATCGGCGACGCGTTCAAATTCTAAGAGGTAGTGTAAATAATCTTCCCGTAACGCCATGATAATCTTCAGATAGGGAATCCTCAGACAACTTTCCAGGAACTGATAAAACTCACGGCGAGTCCCGATATGATTACAATGAAAGAAAAACTCTTCAAATTGGTCAAAAATTAACACCGTCAGCAGATGGCGATCACTATTTTTGGATAAGGTTTCCAGAATCACATCAAGTCTCTTAACCGATTCTCCAGGTTTCCGGGAAAACGAATGGCTTTCATCCGATAAATCAACGGCTTCAATTCCCCGTTCGGTTAACGCCTCCGCCAACTTTATCCCCAATTCGTTGACCCAATTGGTATAAACTCGCAGCGTCATAGGTAAGGCATAGCGATCGCCAACAGGATGCTGTTTCAAATCGGGGACTAATCCTGCCGATAAGAGGGAACTTTTACCTACCCCTGATTGACCATGAATGACCGTTAATTTATGGCAGGGTTCACTCAGCCTTGTCCTTAACGCTTGAATATCTTGACCCCGCCCCGATGCTGTAATTCGGTCTTGGGTTCGGACTTGGGGGTAAATGGAATCAATAGACGAATTAATCACTCGTTTAATCGGCTTTAAACGTCCGGCGCCAACAAAGGGGCGAAACCCATATTGTGCTTCAATCGAACGTTGCTCTAATTTTAGGGTAAAGGATTTAAGATAATCATCCCGTTCAAAGTAGAGTCCGCGTAATTCTTTTAAGATATCGATATAAAGTTGAGGATCATAGTCAGGTTGACTCTGATTTTTCGCCCTCTCTAAATTTTGAATCGCCGCCGCCGTCTCGTCAAGATGACGTTGGGCTTTTGCCAGTAGTAATAAATATAAACTCTGATAGTGTTGCCATGCCCAAGCCCAATGGGTGTGATTATGCTGGGAGGCTAAGTCAATAACGGATTGCTGATTATTCGTTTGTCGGGCTGATTCAGCATACCGTTTGGCATCACTCCAAGCGCCTCTGGCTAGGGCGACTTCCGCTAAAAGGGCATCAGCATACCCGGCATACAGATGAGTGCTATCTAAATACGTTTGATGGAGATGAACAGCCGTTTCAGCCACTTCTTCTAATTCTTGCCACTCCCGCAACCGAATTAACACTTCTCCCAAGGGGTTAATAAACCGGGCGGCTAAATCCGGACGATTCCCCTGTTGAAACACACGCACACAGCGCTGAAAATAATCCTTTGCCCGATAACACGATCGCCAATAGTCAGCCCGATGCAAAACCGCATAACACCGCCACCATAACCCCAGATAAAATAACAAACAGCCCTGTTGTTCCAGGTAATCTCCCTGTTGCCAAAATGCCAGACTTTGCTGATAATACTGACGGGCTTTTTCCATCTGCTGATTAGCCTGAGCATCTCTACCTAGGAGAAAATGCAGTTTTGCCTCAACCTGTGGTGTCAAGGGTTCGCCCCGACGGTGCAAATCATTCAGTGCCGATTCTAATTCAGAACCCCAACGGGAACCCACAGCGCTCGTAAACACAGCGTTATCTAGAAACCGACCCGCCCCAGCATTTAACACCTTGGTAAAGATTGTATCAGCCGTTTGCTGAATTCTAGCGATTAAATCGGGAGTCGCGATCGCAAAATCGACTTGGGTTGCCCAACTTTCAAAATCGGGAACTAAGCGAATCAGTTTTCGCCGTAGGTTATCGGTTACCCACAGGATTAAGGGAAAGGGCAATTTACGAAATTCTTCCCGGATTTGGTTGGTGGTGGTTAGCAGTTGATCCAGATGGGTGATAGAGTCTAAACCAAATACAACAAGAGCACCATCGTATCGCTTATCCGTTGCAGGCGAGATCCCCGACGTCTTCTGAACCGCTGAATTTGAATAGGAAATATATTCAATAATGGTTGAGTACAGTCGGGTAACGGATGGCTGGAGAATTAGTGTTTGAATGTCAAGAGAACATTGGTCTTGCAACTGCTGTGTGATCTGCTTTTGCCCGGTGAAATAGTTACAACGCGCCAGAATGAGTGAGAATTCACCTTGAGACAGTTGAATGGCACGGATCAGCGTTTTTAAGGATTGTTCATTGGTCATTGGTCATTGGTCATTTTTTAGGGAACAGGGAACAGGGAACAGGGAACAGGGAACAGGGAACAGGGAACAGTAGAGAATGTCTAAACTTGCCTTAGTACTGCTATAGCAATCCTAAATAGGTTGTGAAAAATCAAAAAAGAGAAAAAAGCTTTGAAACTCTTTTCCATTGCCCATTGCCCATTGCCCATTGCCCATTGCCCATTGCCCATTGCCCATTCCCACAAAATCATCAAATTTTTGGACACGACTCAAATAGGATTGCTATATAGTAGTCAAACCCGCCCCGACAATTCCAAACCATGTTCTGGAGGGAAGCGATCAGCTAAGATGGGGTTAATGTCAAACCAACACCCTTGCTGATCACGATATTCAAATACAAACAAACTCCGCAGGAGGACTTGATATCCATCCTCACCTCTAACGGTTTTGTCTTGTTCGACTTGTTGCAGTAATTCCCACTCATCGGGGGTAATTGCCAAACATAAATCATTACGTCGCTGACAAATGACATTTTCTAAACAATCCTTACTGATAGGGGGGTCGTCTTTTTGGATACAGCCAAACAATAAAACCAGCACGTTTCGCACATGACCCCCACTGACTAAACAGAGATGGTCTAAGGTTTCCGAACAATCAAATACCTCTGTAATCAAACGCAATCGCTGTTGAGGTTCAACCCCTGGAAATGCCCTCGCTAATACCATCTGTCGCAGCAATGCCATTCCGTCCTGGCAAATTGTACCATCCCTTTGTTTCACCCGCACCATCGGCAATATTTTCGGCTCAACGCCAAAACGATTCGTTAATCGTCCTAAGGCATTGGAAAAGGCTAAAACCAGGGGAATGGTATAGACAACATGACAGTTTAATTGATTTAACTGTTCACCTCGGTCTACAAATAAATATTCCGGTTGCAGTTGTCCTCCCGGCTTTTGTTTATTATCGATGCGGTCAAGATTATCGACAATGACGACTAATCCTTGTTTCCCCTGTTTTTTTAACTGCTGGATAGCGGGTTCAATTAACTCAGTGTTAATCGCGTCTAAAATGCCATTGACTCGTGGTTCTAAATGTTGTCGCAATAGAGAACGCACTTCTGGACTATTCTTCGCTTGAGTGGTAATTTCACCAATACCCAGCGCCAAGGAAAACTCACCTTCTTTTTTGGTGCTTATCCCCAAATTTCCAACCTTAGGGACTTTAACGTTTACCCCCTTAACTTCCGCCTGCAAAATCTGAGTCGCCCCCTGGAGTAACTGCTGAAATCGGCTAGGCTGTACATTGATTTGATTGGCTTCTAAAGAATGACTCACCTGACGTGCGATCGCGAGTAGAATATCGCTAATATCCACATCTGCCATATCCAAGTCCTGGGAGGACTCAAAGTAGACGACATGAAAGCCTTGCTGTTCGAGTTCGGTTTTTAAGCGCAGTAATTCCGTGGATTTGCCACAGCCAATATGTCCGGTAAACAGTTGACAGGTTGGTTCATCGGGAGATAATCGGCTAATGGTGCGTCCTAGTTCCTTGATGATATTATTTCCTCGCACGGAAGAAAAATCAATATAATACGGTCGATCCTCAGACTGACTCAGATCGAGGGTTTTGCTAGGGTTGGATGCGCGGTAAAAGTTGGCTAAATTCAGTGTCATGGTTTGCCTGATTCTCCAGCCTATTCCTAGTGTTGATTCGGTTTCTGCTAGCCCTGAGTAATTGTCTTCACTGAAGTGTAGCACTACAATCTGTCAGTTGCTGGGCAATACCCGAATCAGGCGGTAGAATCATCTTCTCCCCATTGAGAACTACCATCTCTTTGTGTGTAATCCGTGCTACTAATATCCCAGCCCCCAGCCTAAACTCCCCTCTAAATCCGTGAAATCAGTGTTCAAAACACAGATTACGCAGAAGGGATGGCAGCTTCCAGCACAGTGAATATCAGGGACACAGATTGACACAGACAACGAAATAATCCCCCCAACAATTGAATCATCTTTTCATCCTTTGCCAGCGAGAACTAACCTGTCTGTGTAATCAGTGCTACTAACCTGCCAACTTCCCACCCCTACCGTTCCTACTAATCAGAGAAATCAGTGTTCAAAACACAGATTACGCAGAAGGGATGGCAGCTTCCAGCACAG
>CAZNNK010000144.1:0-2210 GCA_964574085.1 uncultured Coleofasciculus sp. | reverse complement strand
CGAAATAATCCCCCCAACAATTGAATCATCTTTTCATCCTTTGCCAGCGAGAACTCTTAACTCTGAACAGGGAACGTAAAAGCCTGATGGGAACCACCGGATGAGGTTTATTTGCGACTCCATGGACTCCAGGGTGACTATCAAGGTCAGTATGATAGCCAAACCCTAACAGAATGGGCAGAAGCCTTCTCAATCTGGACAAAAGAGGGACGGGATGTTTATTGTTATTTTGATAACGATGAACATGGCTATGCTACCCAAGATGCCTTGAGGTTACAGGATAGGGTTAAGGGAGATTCCTAGTACAAAAAGACATAAAACAGACTGTTCTCTATTCCCTATTCCCTATTCCCCAAACTAAGCATTAGCAAAAGCCGGATGAACCTCAGGCAATTCAGGAACACGAGTTCGATCCCACACCAGTTTCCCAGTTAGCAATTCAGCCACATTCATGCCATTGCCAATCACGCCAGGTACACTAGGATAGCCTGCACTAGCGCCAACTAAAAATAAGTTCGGTAACTCGGTTTGATATCCCAACCGATTTAAACCCACCTGTTTAGGAATCAGCTTTGCGCCGTAAATATTTCCTTGGGGTTGACCTAAATAATACTCCGTTGTCGTCGGCGTACCAAAGACTTTCATCCGAATATAGTTATCGATATCGGGGACTAAATCCTGCACACTCTCCATGAGTTTCTGATAGACATGTCGCTTTTTCTGTTTGTAGGCTTTGGTGTCGGTTTCGTGAACCTGTTTAAATGGCTGATACGGACAAATCGTGCTAATCTCCAACACATGATGACCCGCTGGTGCCATTCCGGGTTCCCTCGATTTCATCGTGGGACAGGAGAGAAATATCCAGGGCTTCTCGAAGTTATCCTCGAGTTGTTCCTGGTAGGCTTGATTTAAGTTACCTTTTGGATAATACCAAACATTCCAGTTGCCAATTCCATAGCGTTCCGGGTCAAAGCGTTCATCTAAACCTAGGTAAATATTGAAGGCACTACAGGAATAATCATAACTTGTGAGGCGCTGGCGTTCTCGCTGACTTAATGCCTGATCATCCTGCATCAGTTGCACGGTTAACTTGGGATCTAAATCGCTGATATAGGTTTTGGCTTGATAGGTTTTTCCGCCAGCAACGACGGCTTGAACTTGACCCTTTTTTACCTGAATCTGTTCAACGGGAGTAGAGTATTCAACAATACCACCCCTGGCTTCAATCGCCTCGACAATCGTGTCTACAAAATGCTTAAAGTGATATTTGGGATAGTAAGCACCTGCGGCATAATCCCGGACTAAAGAGGTATGGGGGAACAGGGCAATTTGATTTGGAGGTAACCCATAATCCCCACTTTGACCCGCCAATAGATCTTGTAATTTCGGGGATAACCCGATATGATCATAGAGGTCTTGTAGTGTCCAGGTTCGTTTTAAGAACAGATTCCAGTATTTGGGTAACTTTAACCAATCTGACCACTTGCGATCATACCAGGGAAAATCCACGACTAAGCGACGTAGCTGTTCATGCACTGTCTTGATTTCGTCGCAATAGCGGTTAATCGCCTCTGTTTCTTCTGGGAAGGTGGAGATCAGGCGATCGCGGAAGGTTTCCCAGCCTAAAGGGATTCTAAAATCCACCTCTGGGGTAATGACTCGATCAATACAGTCGGGATTAAGTAAATTAAAGGGAATATCCCGGTCGATAAACTTCAAAAATCGGCTAATTGTGCGATCGGGTTCGCATTGCGCGATATAATGCACATCAGCACAAAAATTGTAGTCACCGTAATCAAAATTGTGACAACAGCCACCAGGTAAATAATGCTTTTCCAAGACAGCAACTCGGTAGCCTTGCCGTGTCAAACAGGCGGCGACTGAAAGTCCACCAAGTCCGGCTCCCAGAACAACATAATCAAAGTTTTCCATCGGCAAGTCTCCTGTTTATAAAAGTTTCAATGGATTAAGTCAAGTACATAATTGACCAAAAGCCTTGGCAGATCAATTATTTATTTTCAGTGAGCGCACTAATAAAATAGGTTGGAATTATACACAAAATCAAAAATACCGCCCTTAAAATTATCGGCGGCTTCATTTTCACAAATAGTAAGTAATTTGGGTTGACCTTGCTTCAGTTCAGTCACTCGGATTTGGCAGCCTTCTTCGTTTAAATCCTCGATATATCCGGGTTGGTAAAGTTTGGCTTG
>CAZNNK010000143.1:0-10265 GCA_964574085.1 uncultured Coleofasciculus sp. | reverse complement strand
GTCTGCTCCTTGCCCATTGAGGTGCTAGAGAGATAATTTACCGATAATTCCATAGTTTTTATCGATAAACTCTAGACACCAACTCAGTTTTTTAATAAAACTTGTGAGTCAAGTTGAATTAATGACAGCAGGCATTGAGCCAAGGATACCATTTTGAATGGTAACCTCGTGTTCTTTCTTGTCTGGATTTTTATAGCCGTTTTCAATGAAGGATCACATCTTATGTTTTTTCTTTCCGATAGGTTCACTGATAATTCAAATAATAAAAGCTACCATTTCTGACAAAATTGAGTTAGCCTAGATTAAATAAGATTAAGTTTATTGCCTAAAATTTATTTCCTAAGAAATTGGCAATTTTCAATTCAGGTTTAAGGTTGTAATTAATGAGTAGTAGAACTCTCAAAGGAGGCAAATTGACTAGCAAAAAATCTTCAGCCGCTCTAAAAATAATCCCCTTGGGTGGGCTGCATGAAATTGGTAAAAATACCTGCATTTTCGAGTTCAATGACGAAATTATCCTTTTGGATGCAGGATTAGGATTTCCCAATGATGAAATGCACGGGGTTAATATCGTTCTGCCCGATATGACCTATTTGCGGGAAAATCGCCATAAAATCAAGGGTATGATTGTCACCCATGGTCACGAAGATCATATTGGTGGCATTCCCTATCACTTGAAGCAATTTGATATTCCCGTCATTCACGGACCTAGATTGGCAATGGCGCTGCTCTCTGGCAAACTGGAGGAAGCTGGAGTTAGCGATCGCACCAAATTAAATGCCGTGAGTCCTCGCGACATGGTGCGGATCGGCTCGTCTTTTATGGTCGAATATATCCGCAACACTCACTCCATTGCCGATAGTTTTACCGTCGCGATTCACACCCCCATTGGCGTCGTTGTCCACACCGGAGACTTCAAAGTCGATCATACCCCGGTCGATGGTGAATACTTTGATTTTCAACGATTAGCCGAACATGGAGAAAAAGGCGTGCTTTGTCTCCTTAGCGATTCCACCAACGCCGAAGTTCCTGGACACACCCCTTCTGAAGCGTCCGTTTATCCGAATCTGGATCGTATTTTCTCTCAAGCACCGGGACGAATACTGGTCACCACATTCGCCTCATCAGTTCATCGAGTGCAACTTATCTTAGATCTGGCACAAAAACAAAACCGAGTGGTGTCTGTTGTCGGTCGATCCATGCTCAATGTTATTGCCCAAGCGCGGAATCTGGGGTATATAAAATGTCCCGATAGCTTATTCGAGCCACTCCACGCCGCGAATAGTTTACCCCCAGAAAAAGTATTAATTTTAACCACTGGGTCTCAAGGTGAACCTTTAGCGGCTCTCACCCGGATTTCCAAAGGGGAACACCGGAAACTGAAAATTCAAGAGGGTGACACGGTAGTCTTCTCCGCGAACCCCATTCCCGGAAATACGATCGCGGTTGTCAATACCATCGATCGCCTAATGATGCAAGGGGCAAACGTAATCTATGGACGCCATCAAGGAATTCATGTTTCCGGTCATGGCGCTCAAGAAGATCATAAACTAATGCTCGCCTTAACCCGACCCAAGTTTTTCATGCCCGTTCACGGAGAACATCGGATGCTGATCCAACATGGCAAAATGGCGCAAAAGATGGGTATCCCGGCGGAAAATATGGTAATTACCAATAACGGGGATATGGTGGAATTAACCGAAGATAGCATTAGTATTGTCGGTCAAGTTCCCTCTGGTATTGAGCTAGTCGATCGCTCCGGTATCGTGCATCATGAAGTTCTCAAAGAACGTCAGCAGTTAGCGGGAGACGGTGTAGTCACTGTCGCCGCCGCCGTAAGTTGGGAGGGTAAACTCCTCGCCCAACCCGAAATTCACCTGCGGGGTGTCGTGGCTAGTGTGGAAAAATCCCTACTCCAGCAGTTAGTGATTAAGCGGATTGAGCGCACATTGAGTGAGCAGTGGACAGACTTTGCCAAGTCATTGGATGGCAAAAAACAACCAGAAGTTGACTGGACAGGATTGCAACAGAAAATTGAGGGGGATTTAGAACGGTTAACTCGCCGTGAACTGCAAAGTCGTCCTCTAGTGGTATTCTTACTACAAACTCCAGAGGAACCCCCAGTAAAACGGGTAGGACGTCGTCGCCAGCGTACAGCAGCTAAGGCGGCTTCTTAGATTATTCTGGCTGTAGAGACGTAGCATGGTACGTCTCTACAATGTTTATAGGATGCCATCAAGTCTTATTGGGTTGGTATTTTGTAGGTTGGGTTGACGCAGGAAACCCAACTTATTCTTTTGGCTCTTTCAGACTAACTATGATAAATTACTAGCAAAAATGGTCGAGGTTTTTGACTTTTATTGTTGTTGATGTAGACAAGGTTAATATCTCTTTAAAATAGTCACAGCTAACTCGCTAATTATCTCAAGGTATCAATCATCAGTAAAGTAAGTATTTATGCAAGCGTGTTTCCGGAGTCAACTCTGTAACCCATCGTGCTACATTTTGAAGTGCGGAGTCTGGGTATCAACTGCAACGCCTCCAGAAGCGGTTCCAACCAAGATGCCATTGCGAACAACCGCAAAACTATATCCTTTAACAACATCGCTGAATACTTCATCGGCTCGTGTCCTAAAGACCTCTAAATCAAATTGTGGAGAGCTTACCCCCTTCATATCATTAGGCGAGAGTGGCTGAGCAAGAGCAGGGTGAACGCCCCAACAAACTGTAAGAGCAATCCAAAGAACTGCACAGAATGAACTAATTGCTGCCTTCAGTAATTTCGTTTGCATGATTAATTTATTTCTTAGGAAAGAAGCTGGGAAGTTCAAAAAGAACCTGTTAAATCTGGAGCTTCCAACTTAACAGCCTCTGTCTATAGCGGTTCTTTCATTCGTCCCAATCTAAATAACGAAAAAACTGTGGAGATTATTCCATTAGACGAAATGTTGTTGAACTAAGCCGGAGAGTCACCCCTCCGACTCGTCTACAAAACGGAGCATGAACATGCAAGGTTCACTCCGCTCCTCAGTAATACAGCTATTGTCATGAGTACCAGTATTAACCAGAGTTCTATCGCCTCTGGTTTTCTCATGGTGACAGTGTTGGTGTAGAAATTGAAGATTGTCCCGTCGGTTCGTTAAAGATAACATGACCCACGCTCAACTCCTGGCTGGGCAGTTCTAAGTTAACCCCTTTCCCTTGCAAGAGGTTGCGCCAGTCTTCATCGGTAACCTGGGGCGAGTTAGCCAAACGAAGAGTCGCTAAATGCGTTAATGCATCAAACCAAATTCGGTTGGCGACATAAACCTGATCTTCGCGGGGTTTTGCCGCACTAAGTTGACGTTCTAGAGTGGGAGTTAAAGGAATTCGCTGTACCCATCCTTGGGCAAAAACTGGACTAGCAGATTTGTCGCGATCGCAATACAGTGTGAAGTACCAGCGATACCAGTTACCCCTTTTCAGTGGTTCTTGAGTATCCGGAATGCTGAGACGAACCAAACCTGGTGTTTGCGATAACTGAAACGGAAGTCGATAGACATCATTACCCGCTTCATCCTGCAATACAAACTCTCCCACAGGGGCTTGTTTGGGAGAATAAGGAACATAAAACCACAATGTTGGGTGTGCTTTAAGAGTTCTCCCCCAGTTCGATTCAGGAACTAAAGCGGTTAGGGGAAAATCCATTGGGGGACACTTGCTACGACTTCCACCTCCAGTGCGGTTCCCACTTCTACCATCAGATTGAAAGTCAATATTATCGTCATTTTCTTGGGCGAACACATAAGGCATGAGTTGTCCCGGAATGCTAAGAGACTCTGTGCCTAAGCCGGAGGGAAAATAGCTCCAACTTATACTGTAGGCTAATGGAATTAACCAGTATTGAATATTCATACAGATCGGCAGAAATAAAATATCCCGACAATGGCGAAAGCAACTATCGACGGCATCAGAGGTAACCAAAGTCCGGTTCGCCACAGGAAAACAAAGCCGCATCCCCATAGCGCGGCTAACGCTGTACCCCCAGCTACGATGAGATAGAATCGCCGCTGATGCCATCGTTCCATGCATACACCTGCGATTCCAGACCAAGCCCAAACCCAAAGCACATCACCCCACTGTGGAAACCACCATACCACAGGTCGCTGATTTAAGACCGCACTGATGATGTGACTCACCATCTGCGCCTGAATTTCTACCCCTGAGAGTTCTTGAATCGACCGATACCTGGCACTGTAGGGAGTGAGATGATAGTCTCCATAGCTGTTTTCGATTGTACCAATCAGTACAATGCGATCGCGGATTAAGGTTGCCAATTCCTCATCTTTTGACCCGTCTAAAATTTGCTGTAGAGGGACTTTTTGGGCAATTCTCTGTGTTGCACGGTAATTCAACAACACTTCAAAGCCACCGGAATCCAGATTATGATAGCCTCCCCTGTGGCGTTCCAATTTGGGGAAGATACGAGTACCGATTTGAAACTGGGTGCGGGAAAGCCGTTTAAATTCTATATCCTGTGACGTTAAATAGTGATGGGCAATCTGAAAACTAAAGGATTGCTGAGTCTGACACTGGGTTCCCGCCGCCATGCCAAAAATTTGGCGTCGGATGACTAAATCTGGATCATAGGGTAAATCACTAAACCCTACCTGCTGCACTGGAACGCCTAATGGTGGGGGGATTTCCGGGGATTCTCTCACACTACCCCCAATTTGGCAAATGTCGATAAATTGCTGATCTCGCTCACGAATTGCTTGTTTTGTGGCGTCGGGATCTAATCTGAACGCCACCGGATCACGATAGATATCTAAACCAATGACAGCGGGTTGGTGGGGTTTAATTTTGTCCAAGAGGTTGACTAACGCCTGATCCGCCAGTGATCCTTGCCGTTTCATTCCCTGCTGATCTTGATATTGAATATCGGCGGCGTCTATAGTAATAATCACTAGGCGATCATCGGGTAGTTCTGTCGGGCGCATTCGCATCAGAGTATCAAACGCCCAAAGTTCTGTAGATTGCAGGAACCCCAACCACCGCACTCCCATCACCAACCCTGTCGCGATCGCACTGCTTAAGAGTAGAGTTTGCCAACGGAGGCGTCTTGTTCCAAAGATAGAAGGTTTAGGGGCAGGTTTTGGCTGTTGCAGCCAATCTTGCCAAGTGGGTGCGATTGGTGTCGGTGTTTGCACAATGATCGGTAACCAGCTTGCACCAGGAAACTCCCCCTCTAATCCTTGCAATCGTTCCCGTGCTTTCCGTACCGCTAAATCGAAGCATCGCCCCCCAGCAAACTCGATCAGAAAGTACTTGAGGAAGGCTTGAGCGACATGATCCGGCACCGGTTCGCGCATGACAATAATTTGCGGAATCTGTAGATCCGACAGTTGTCGCGCTAATCCCAAGCCATCACAGGAGTTAAAAATTGCCAACTGTAACCCCCCCGCGATCGCTTCATTGAGGGCGTGTTTTAATTGAGGAATGGTTAAACGCTCATGGGGGTTAATATAAATCTCCCCAGAATTTCCATCCCCTTGGCTAGAACTATGTCCGGCGAAAAATAGAATTGTCCATCCCTGGTTATGCCAAAGTTGCTCATTTAACTCCTGTCGGCGGGGTTCCACTAAAAAGACGGTTTCGGCACCATCCAGACTGGCGAGATATTGCCGATCCACATCAATATTAAGTCCCGTTGCATCGCCGAGAATTGCCAAGACTCTCACGGTTTTAGTCGGCGTCTGAGTCGTTGTTCTCGGTTCAACGTTGAGAGAACTCAACGACACTTCGGCGTGGGGATAATCCCGAAAAAATCGCCAGGTATACCAGGGTAATTTTCTCAGGTGAGAGTCTTCGGTTTGAATAATGACGCGAATGTCCTGATTTGGGTTAAATTGCTGATAAAGTTGACGGCATATTGGACTAAAGTCTGGGGAATCGAGCCAGGTATCAATCTGGTGTTGTAATTCCTGACAAACCTCAGCAAAATCCGTTTCGCCAACATGAGTTACGTCAGTATCATCAATTTGGATATCTTCATCAATGTCAATGGGTTGAGGATGAGAGCGACTAATAATAAATGAACGAGCCTGATAGAGTAAATCGTAGAGTAATTGCCAGTGGCGGTAAAGTTCCACCAGATGAGGGGCGGCGGGTAAACTGCCGATTACCTGCCGATTTTGGGATTGATCTTGTACCTGTAACTGAGCCGTAACCCAGGCAAAGCCATTGTACAAGTCTCCTCGTCCTAGGTTCAAGACCACTAAATTACTCATCAGTCGCAAACGGCGCGATCGCGAAGTTTTCGGTAATACTAAATTCACCCAGCGTCACCCGGATGCTGAACTGTTTCCCTACGGGACAGGTGAATCGTTTGAGTTGAATTAAATTATCGTGTATTCGGGCTTGGTATTCCTGAAGTATAGCACCCGATTGAGAAAGTAAGGCGACGCGAATATTAGGGGGTAAGATAGGGGTTTCTCCCACCGGATAAAGCTGTACCCGAACACCGACTCGTTCGTCTATCTCTCGGGCTAAACCCACCAGCAACGCCACGGCTTGATGGTTGAGTTCTATCCCCAAATCGATTAACTTAATCCCTTCAACATAAACCTGTCTCTCTTCGTGGCGTTGCGATCGTCTATGTCTAAAACTAACGGCAACCTGAACTGAATCTCGGCTTAAAAAGGCGTCTAGGGATTGCCAACCCGACTCAAAGATATTTTGCCACCATTGTCCTAGATTAATCCGGCGTGGATCAGGTTCTGCTATTCTTTGAACTTGTCTTAACCGTCTTTCATATAAGTCTTGACGCCATTGTTCGTTTGTGACAAATGCAGCCCATTGGTCATAAGAAACCGCAAGACGCGGTGCGGAAACGGAGGATTGACTCAGTTGTGCCAATAACCGTTCAACGGTTTCCTGGGTTAAAGATGGGATTGATTTAATTTGTACATCTTTCGGGACAACGGGTTCAGGTTTGAGTAACATCAGAGTCAGATCTGGAGTTAAATATTGTCCAGAAATGTAGTAGGCGCGATCGCTTTCTTCATATATCCCTCTTTGCTGCAATTTTTGATAGCTAATATATCCCCACAATCTCATCCAGGATCTATCGGGACTATCCAGGTTTATTTGTATGGCGAGATAATAATCGGCTCTCCAACTAGCAATATCCACCCACTCTTGAGGAACACAAACCTCATCTAAATCCGTGCTATCCGTGGGAATCAGCGCCAGTCTAATGTCGCCGAAGTTAATTAGAGTACCATTGATGAATTCCCAGAGACTGGGTAAGGATGATTCTGGAAAAGTACGAATTTGAGTCGATTGATCACTCTCTTGTCCTTCCTGACACCACCCCTCCAGCCAGGGAAGAAATGCCGTTAAACAGAGTTCATTCAGGTAGGCATTACAGCGAGTCATCGCATTACTATGATTTTGCGATCGCTGCCATGCTTGTTGTTGTTGTTTCTCGGATAAATTCAACCAAATCTGATTGGGATATGTCCGGGATAATTCCAGTAAATTCAACATTATACTACTCTCCACTATAAAGTTCATTTAAATCCAAACAATACAACTGGTTGAGCCAAGTTTCAACAGCTTGACTAACCTGGTCTTTTTCCGGCTCTAGAGAAATTCCGTATGTTCCATAACTCCACTGCAGTAAAGCCCGCTGTAATTGCTGCTTGGCTTGATTAATGGCTTGGCTTACGTTTTCTTTAGGCAAAAGTCGAGCAATTTTTTCTTCAGGCATTCTCTGAGCATACCGCATTTGTATGATTTTTCGGGATTTAATTTCCGAGAAAGCCATCACGAGTTGGTCAGATATGATTTGCTTGTAGTGTTTTTTTAGGAATTGCTCAACATAACTTATCTTGAGGTTATTGATTGCTTCCATAGCAGCTATTTCCAACTCATGGCGAATTGAATTTAATTTTTCCTTGATTGTATCGCTGGACTCATTTTCTAAATAATTAACAATAGTCTCAATGCTATAGTTTTGACCATGGCGCAGTTTTAGCACCAATTGAAACTGGGAATCTAGAGATTCAATAGCAACCCTTAAAGCTCTATCGATTTCCTGACTTGGATTAGGATTAGTAAATCTCTGGGACAAAAACTCTTTTACATAGTTTTGACTCCAAACCTGCAAATCATTATCTAACTGAGTCCGAATCAGACTATCCATTTGAGTTAACAGGGGAGATTTGTAGGTATTGGCGATATAACGAGCCACTGTTCCCTGATTGACTCCCACTTTCTTGGCAAACTGAGCTTGAACTAACAGGGAAAGTTCGTGAGGATAGCACAAAGGCATAACCGCCTGACGGAATTGCCGAGGGATTTTACTCCGAATTTTGTCTATATTTTGATCAATGCGCTGAAGTTGTGCCTGTAAACTGGAAGTGATTTGATTAATAAATTCAGCAGAGTTTTGGTCAGATTCCAACGTTTCCCAAGGATCAACCGACTGTTCATATTGTTTTTCATAGCTATCGGCATCCCTAGACAATTCCAGCAGTTTTTGAGAGTTGCGTAACGCCTGGATACAGATATTTATCCACTCTTGAATCGTCTTTGCTGTTACGTTTGAGCCAGACGAAACTTGTAGGGGAGCATCAGCAAGGAATCGATTCAGATTATAGTCTCTAGCCGCTTCCTCAAAATCCGTCTGTTCGGGTTGAACCCACGCCCTACCTTTTTTCTGACTTGGATTATAAAGCCGATTGTTTTTATAAATAGGAACAAAGTATTGCCAAGCAAAGCAGTATTGAGACACCAGGGGTTCAGTTATCCCATGTCGGAATAAAGCCTCTCTCAATTTTTGCGCGGCATTCTTGAATTTGCGGCGACTGGTGAGATCCACATTGCATAAGAGATGCCAGTCGGATTCCCAATTGATTTGGTTGATAATAATATTCTTGAGTGCGCCTTCTATATAGGTTCTTAAATTAGCGGCGTTACTCGTATTTGCGTTATGTCCCTGAATAATTTTTTTTAACTGATCGCGATTGTAGAGAACGTCAGTTGTCAGGTCAAAAAAATGGAGACAAGTGGCTAAAGGAAAGGGAAATTTTCGAGAAAACTGGCGGATAAAATGACAGCGAGAGGCATCTAAATAAGCAACCAGATGGAGATGGGCGAATTGTTGTTCCGATTCGGGCTGTGATTCCTGGTTGATAATACTACAGAAATAGTCAACGTAATCATCAGTGTGCCACTCTGGATGTAACTGAACCAGCTTTTCCATCTGGCGTTTCAGGCGCTGTTGCATCGATGGCTTGAAGCCACGATAACTAGGGTGGCTGGTTTTCTCGTATAAAATACAGAATTGATCAATAATCTCCTGAGGTTGTCCATTTGACATGGTTACTGGCGCGTGTAGAACGTATAATTCTGATAAGCTAGTGTTGCACTAATTTAACTGTATCAGAAATTGCCATTTAACTTAATAGGGTTGAGTTTATTTCCACTAACTGACTGAACCTTCCTACAACCCATTTCCAATCAGGATAAACGGTGCCCAGTAGTAAGGGTGAGAAAAGCGATTAAAACCCTCTGGTGTGATAGTATTGCTAACGGCTTCTATCCCACTCATCCCCGTGTCTGCACCTTGCGTTCCCATCGCTTTATCGTCACCAGTAATCAGAACCAGTTGCGCCTGTCGCAGGGCTTCAACTTTAGTGAGATTGTCACTTTGCCAGACTGAATAAAAGGCATTCATCAACCGTTGAGTACCGCCATCATCCACCACCCACAACGACGCGATCGCAGCCCTTGCTCCTGCCCGTTCAAGCTGATATCCTAAACCTAGAATCTCTGCTCCTGTACCTAATTGGTAATCCACTCCCGTTTCACAAGCTGACAGAACCACCAAATCAACACCATTAAGGTTCAAAGTTCGCATCTGTGATACCGTCAGAGGAGTGCCATCACCAAAGAGAATAAATGACTCTTCCGGTGTGCCGACAACAAACGCGCCATGGGTGGCAAAATGAATCACAGTATAATTTCCTAGTTTGGGTATTGTCTCCTCAGGATTGAACGCCGCATCAAAAAGTGTGGTTGTACCGGGAACAGTCTTGGCTAAGGTTTCCACTTCAACGCCAGCATAAGGTAAACCCCCTAATTGAAACCGTTGTCCAGCAACGTTAACATTGTAAAATCCATTGGCAAAAGCAGCGGCTAATAGCTTGATTTTGGGTTGGGGTTTACGGTTGAGATTCGTCAGGGAAAACGCGGTAATATTATTGATACTATAGCGC
>CAZNNK010000142.1:0-10292 GCA_964574085.1 uncultured Coleofasciculus sp. | reverse complement strand
GAACAGGGAACAGGGAACAGGGAACAGGGAACAGGGAACAGGGAACAGGGAACAGTGGGGAGGGCGGGTTTTGTTTTTCATTTATCGGTGGATATTTAAATTGAGTCCCTAAACCCGCCCCTACAAATTATTTTCGTTAATTTTTAAAAATAAAACTCTATAGGTTGCCCATAAAATTGCTAAACTACAGCCATCTTAAAAGAATCCCGAATGGAATGGTTGAAAAATGACCTCAATGAAATGTCCTAAATGTCAAGGAAGCCTGGAACCTGTCGTTTATGCTGATGTTGAAGTAGACCGATGCGCTGATTGTCATGGCATTTGGTTTGATTCTCAAGAAGCTCAAACTCTCAAGACAATCGAGGGTTCGGAAGCAATTGATACGGGTGATCCCAAAATCGGCAGTAAATTTAATGCCATTGAAGATATTAACTGCCCGAAATGCAAAGCAAAAATGACCAAAATGGTTGACTTAAAACAGTCCCATATTTGGTATGAAAAATGCCCAATCTGTTATGGTATCTGGTTTGATGCTGGGGAATTTAAGGATTATAAACAGGAAGATATTCAGGATATCTTCAAAGGCATCTTCACTGGAGAACGGCGCTGATCAGTGCTGATCAACATTTCCGGACTGATGGGAGTCATCGGGGTTACCGATATTGGCGAATCATCAAAATAACGAGGTTAAGTAGATAGACCAAATAAACATAAAGTAGCTTGGCGGGTTTTGAAGGCTGAATCATAAGGACAGCTAACTGTTGCTCCAACCCGCCTATAAAATTGCTGTAATGCTTTTTTTCGTCTACCTACTTAAAATAGCCTTTACGTTATTTGCATTAAATGTCTTCTGACTTGTCAATGCTATTGCTAGGGGAAGCATCATATAGAGCATCAAGCTGGGTACGGGCGTCATCAACTGTCATTGATTTCATCACCAGCAGTGGTTCACTTGTCGGATTCCCGGTATCATCTAACAGTTCGGGATGGGGTACACGAGTATTACTAGAACTAGACGTGGCAAATGAAGCCTTTCCCGCAGGTGCGTAATGCCGTTGAGCATCTATACTTAAACTCAGCAAACTGCGAATCAAATTCCCGATCGCCAGAAATGCAATAACGGTAAAGGCAATTACATAAAGTAGGTGTAACATGGGATCATCCTCCAGACTAAACCGTTGATCTGTTAATCGATTATCTTAGGTGGGTCTTTGAAAGTACGTTTTTATCGGTAATCCGTTTAGCTTATCAAACCTCGGCAGAAATTTGATCACTCTTTCGGCTCAATATTGGCATTTTGGGAAATGTCCGACTGGGATTCTCCCGATTTCAATGAGCGCCAGCGCATCCCGACTTGCCAACATTCGTTGACTAACCGATGCCATGGCACTAATGTAGCGGGTTCAATCCCCACTTGACCATCGGTGGCTTGAAATAGCGTCACGGCTGCATTCACTTCCCGTTGGGCGGTTTTGACTCGATCCAGTAAATCCGTCTGCTGCTGTCGGCTTAAAAAGCTGATCTCCTCTGATTCGAGTAACAAACGCGATCGCGAAAACCAATATCGAAAATCCTCTAACAGGGGTTGCAGTATTGACTTGAGCAGATCTTGCTCGTGAGGCTGAGACTGAGGCATGAATCTTCAACGCTAATTCATCTGTAAATTTATCTTAACGCTAGTTACAATTCTTTACAATACGCAACCGACTTGGCAACCTGCATTGATTAGAGAAGGTGAGTATCATGGAATGAAGACAGGGAACCAGGGAAACCTAGGTTATTTGGTTAATTGGAAATCGTTAATTGTTCAGAGCGATGAACCATGAACCATAAACCATGAACCATGAACCGTAATTTAATAGCACAGTCACCCATGTCCAACGTCGAAGCCCCCCAAAAACCCGAAAAAATCCATTTGCCTCGGACCAGTGAATCCGAGAGCCTGAAAAAAATTCGCCATACCGCCTCCCACGTCATGGCGATGGCGGTACAGAAGCTATTTCCGGGGACACAGGTGACGATTGGTCCGTGGATTGAGAATGGCTTTTATTACGACTTCGCCAAACCCGAACCCTTTACGGAGCAAGACTTAAAAGCCATCAAAAAAGAGATGGTGAAAATCCTCAAGCGTAAACTCCCCCTAATTCGGGAAGAAGTCAGTCGTGAGGAAGCCGAACGCCGGATCAAAGCACTCGGTGAACCCTACAAACTCGAAATCCTCCAGGATTTAGAAGACCCAATCACAATTTACCACCTCGGAGAAGATTGGTGGGACTTGTGCGCCGGACCCCATGTCGAAACCACAGGCGACATTCATCCCAAAGCAATTGACTTAGAAAGTGTCGCGGGTGCTTACTGGCGCGGCGATGCCAATAAGGCACAACTTCAGCGAATTTACGGTACCGCCTGGGAGACGCCGGAACAACTGGCAGAATATAAGCGGCGCAAACAAGAAGCCCTGAAGCGAGATCATCGCAAGCTAGGTAAAGACCTAGGACTATTTATCTTATCCGACCCCGTAGGACCCGGATTGCCCTTGTGGACGCCCAAAGGCACAATCCTGCGGAGTACCTTAGAAGACTTCCTCAAGCAGGAGCAAATTAAGCGCGGCTATCAGCCTGTCGTCACTCCACATATTGGTCGCGTGGACTTGTTTAAAACCTCAGGACATTGGCAGAAATATAAAGAAGACTTGTTCCCGATGATGGGAGAGTCAGAAGCCGAAGGCTTTGTCCTCAAAGCCATGAACTGCCCGTTTCATGTGCAAATCTATAAGCATGAACTGCGTTCTTACCGCGATTTGCCCATGCGCCTAGCGGAATTTGGCACTGTGTATCGGTATGAACAATCCGGAGAACTGGGAGGATTAACCCGAGTTCGCGGCTTTACCCAAGATGATGCTCACCTGTTTGTCACCCCGGAACAACTGGATGATGAGTTCTTGCGAGTGGTTGACTTAACCCTATCCGTGTTTGGCACTCTAGGGCTGGAAAATTTTAAAGCCCGTTTGAGTTTCCGGGACCCCAGCCAAGACAAATATATTGGTTCAGATGAGGCGTGGAATAAGGCAGAAAACGCCATTCGTCGGGCAGTGGAAACCCTAGGAATGGGTCATTTTGAAGGCATTGGCGAAGCCGCGTTTTATGGTCCGAAGTTGGATTTCATGTTCCATGACGCTTTAGATCGCGAATGGCAATTGGGAACCGTACAGGTGGACTATAATCTGCCAGAGCGATTTAACTTAGAGTATGTGGCAGAAGATGGCACACGCCAGCGCCCCGTGATGATTCACCGTGCGCCTTTTGGTTCATTAGAACGGCTCATTGGGATTTTGATTGAGGAGTACGCCGGAGACTTCCCCTTCTGGTTAGCCCCGGTGCAGGCGCGACTGTTACCCGTGAGTGATGAACAGTTATCCTTTGCCAAGGATGTGGCGCAGAAGATGCGCCTGCTGGGGGTGCGCGTGGAAGTCGATACCAGTGGCGATCGCTTACCCAAGATGATTCGCAATGGCGAGAAGGAAAAAATCCCGGTGATGGCGGTTGTCGGGGCGAAAGAGGTTGAGTCCAATAGTCTCAGCGTCCGCATTCGCGAGGCGGGGAAGCAATCCCAAGACTTAGGGGCGATTCCTGTGGCGCAGGTATTGGAACGCATGGAGAGGGCGATCGCCAACCGCCAGAATTTTTAGGTGAGGTTGTTATCACCCTCCTTGGTGATTGTAGAGACGTAGCATGCTACGTCTCTACAAGGTTTGGATATCTGGAAAAAATAGATACGGATGCCTAATCATGTTGTAATTGTTTAACCCCATTCATCGATAACGGTTTATAGAGACGACATAAGGCGACTTTTCGCTTTTCCAAAAGTTTAGCCACTCCATCTATAATAATATTCACCAGATCAGCATCACAGCTCGCTAAAAATTCTTCCGACGTTATTTTTCGTTGAAAGAACTCTTGGCTGCATTGCCACATCTGGCAAACACCATCAAATCCAATGTACTGAACCACAAAGCTAGTCAGGGGAGACGTTTTGAAATCGAAGGAAATACTTTGAGCGCGTCCCCCTTCTAATAATTGCCACACTTCCCGTTCTAGAAGCGTTTTAGGGCGATGCGGATTAATCAGCGTGGGAAAATAATCGCTCAAACGACCCATGGAACTCTGTTCATCGCCAAAGTCTCCCATCATAATGGTTAAGGGGACATCTGACCCTAGACGCAGGGATAAAGCTTCTAAAATAGCATTCGCTACCAATTTACTATCTAAATAGAGCCGCGCTACTTCTAAATTCCGACGAGCTTGTTCGACATAATGGATATAAATGCGATCGTCAGGTTCTCCTCGGAACCGTCGAAAAATGAGTTCGGCGTTCAGGAATTTCATAAAAACTGCCATTTTTTGGATGGCAACGCGATAATCCTTAACGGTATAGGACTCTGATTTTTTCAACGTATGATTGGTTTCGGGTAATAACTTCCAGGTATTGGATAAGAAAACAGCCGAACTCGGATGAGCAAATCCACCAACATCCCGGTTTGCCAATCGTACTGAACGCTTCACGGTTTCGAGGAGTTCGGCATTGGTTAAGTTAAGATTAAATCGCTGATTGATAAATTTTAACGACTGATATAATTCTTCGCTGGGACTTAACCCAAAATCGGATTGCGTGCGGAAGGGAATGGTCGCTTCGATACAAGCCACAACCTGCACAATCAGCGCTGGCGTCAAAACAGGCTCTAGTAGTTTAGCGGTAACAATCGCACTTAAAAACTCATTTTGTCCGGTAAAGGGAAATAGTTCCTCTCCTGGCACAACCTTAAACAGGGTGGCAACTAGCTCAAACATGGCATCACGTTCACCTGGATTATCGGTGCGGACAAAAAACTTACCTCTTTCCTCTTCAATAAAAGGAGCGAGATACGGTGTCAGGTTAAACGGAATACTCCCATCCACTTGCACATAGATAATATCGTGAAATAAAGCCGCCAGAACTTCAATGGCATCCGTCGAGCCACCGACCTCTAAAATATGTTCGATGGAATGAAAATAGCGCCAGGGACCCATCATCGTTTGTACGATGATTTTGGCAAGATTCGCAAGCTGCGATTGGGCAACTTTAACGTCGAGCTGATGGGTTGCCCAGATGAGCTTATCCAAACATTTCTGATAATTCCTATCAAAGTTCATAATGTAAACTTAACTCATTGGGATTTTAAAAGTGCTATTATAACTCTATACAGCTTAAACAGCTATTTGCCAGGAAAAGACAGGGAAAGTGGGAGCGTTTTGAGTGTTGACCTTTCGCTTCCCTAGTCGGCAGAGTTTTGAATTAAGTCTCCTATCTCTCTGATTTTCCCATTCAAAGAATTGACGACCTGGGAATCCAACGCGGGAAGAGTGGTTTTCAAGGGCATCTGAGACTTTGCAGATTTTCGTTGCCATGGTAGGAGACTAGAGGCTTTAGTTTCAATTGTGAAGGAGTTTTTGCCAATTTTACCTCAGCCAGATGTTTGATTGGGTATGCGCCAATTGGCTGAATCTCTAAAAAGAGAATTTTAAATTGGTTCTGCTGAAGTTTAGAATCCATGAGATTTTCTGGCTTCCTTGGCGGTATAAGATTAGTCATTTTCTTTTGCTTCGGTTTAGAGACGTGGTGGGTAAAGGAGCAGGAAAACAGAGGCAAAAGGAAGAGCTTTTATCCTATTTTCCGTATTATTTGATACATTTTGCCGTTTAATTTCTCTTGGCTACCAAGGTTTGTGATTGAGGGAAAATCCTTGATCACAGCGCAAAACGTTCAAGTCGGTTAGGTAGAGCGATCGCTCTACCCCATAAGTCCCTGGACATCAATTCTGTCTGCGGTACTAAGAAATGTTAACAACCCTCAAATCCTTACTGTTCCCTGTTCCTTCCTCATCTCAACCGTCAACCAACTCTAATGAAAGTCCGACGACTTAGCGAAAAGCCAAGCGATCTCAATTCCCAACTTGTCTATTTTTGAGCGATGATCATAGTATATCAACCTAAATAGCACTGATTTAAGCGTTTATAGCGAAGACAGCGCAACTATGAACCTAGCTTATATGAGCCATCGCCCTCCCGTGAATGCATCTCCCTTAACCTCTATCCTTTGGCAAGCCCAGCAGGAACTGTTACCGCCTCGTCAGTTCTATCGCCTCTGTCAACGAGTACGTCAGCAGTCGGGTCAGACACGATTATACTTCTATGTTCCTGATTCAGCGTTCATTGATTTAAACAACGGAATTGGAGTGCGGGAAATTAGACGATTCCTCGACTATTTAGCCGGATATGTAGGGGGGACGGTTCAGGAAGGCGATCGCACAACCTTCTACCTCAAACGAGTCAGGCTGCGGCTACAACACAAAACCCAGACAAAACTTCTGATCAAAAACGCCGGGGATTCTTGCCTGCCTGCCTTATTTGCCCAAGCGATGACAATTGAAGTAGAAATAGCAGGAGCGGGAATGATTGGTCGGGTAGCTCGTCTCAGGATTAATGGGAAAGATTTTGCCTTTAAAGCCTTTTTTGATCCTGATTTTGTGTGGCAGCATGGACCTTGGGCAGAAATTCCCATCGGGATTCGCTTAAAATATTGTCAGGTGACTAAAGATGTGCCAGAATTTTTGTTTTCTGGGCTAGATTGGGCAGTATGGGAATGGATTTATCCCTATACTCATCCCCAATCCCGAAAACAGGGGATTACCTACCAGCAGTTTGCTCAAACCGAAGGACTGACAAAACTGAATCCCTTAAATCGAAATAACTATAATCCGCATAATATACGACTTGATCCAGGCGGAATTCAGAAAGCCTATTGGGGAAGGCGATTTCAGGATTTTTTCCGCAGCCTTCTGTTTTATGCGCGGAAAGTTCGCCGAGAAGGATGGAAGTCCCTGACACCATACCTGAAACCGGAAAAACTCCGCTATTTAGGCGTGCGGTTGGTTTCAATGCTCATAAGTGGGGGGAGTCCAAGGGCGGTATCGTCGATAATGACATTGGCAGACCGTATTGACGAAGAACACAAATGTAAAACACCATGAATGATGATAAGTAGAGCCGTTGTTTCTTAACATAAATTAGCGATTGACCTGCCCTAAAAGTTAGAGTAAGATTATTTTTTTCTCAACCGTTAACTTTAATGAAAGTCCCACTACTTATACCCGACGAAAAATCCGGCATCTAGCAAGGACATTCTGTATGCAGCCAGACCAGCTACAGCAAATTAAAGGCTACTACCTTGAGGCTGCTGAAGCGCACCTAAAACTCATCGAGCAGCATTTGCTGCATCTGCGAAGCACACTCCATGATCCAGACCAAGTGAACGAACTCTGCCACGCGGTTCGTTGTGGTATTGTGGGAGGAGCGAACCTGTTGCCGATTAGTCAGCTTCATACCCAAGGCATTCATCAAACAGGGTTATGCTTAGTCGATTGTGTTCATTTGATTCGACAGCAGGGTTCACTCAAGGTTGACCCAACACTGCAAGCTTTGCTCATGCAGGTGTTTTATGCCTTGAAGAAATTAATTAATGGGATGAACGAACCCTCTGGCTTAACTGATGAGCAGGTAACGCAAATACTCTCAACAACCGAGTCGATGAAGGAGCAACTCAAGGATCACCTCAAGGAGTTATCGCGTCAGCCGTCGTCTGCTAACCTGGACACAGCGTCAGCAGAGGAGACAGAAGTACTTTCTCTTGATGACTTGCAATCCTTGATCGATGAACTCTTACAGGATAGCTAAGTCGGTCGGTCGAAATAAACTTAACCCGATTAAATGGTGTAAACGTCCCTCAACCCCTGACCAATAACATAGTACAAAGGGCAAATGACGATCTGATCGCGTTGTGTAATAGATTCGTAAAAGCCCTTCCACGAAAAGATTATCCAGTGCTATGATTGTCGGTTGAAGCCTAAACCATTACCTCTTCATTTGGGAATGCATCTTCATTTTTAAGCGAGCCAAACGCAGCAGACGAGGCGCGATGGAAACAGGAGGCGTGTTAATCTCACTCAGGTTGCATTTTACGACTTGTCCGGTTACAACTCTAGTCGGGAACCATTCAGAGGCACAAGCCAAACGGCTGAGTGGAAAACTGATGCTGCGATCGCACGATCTACGTAATCCTACGTTTTAACCGTTTTAACCACGAGGCTAAGGTTACACTTTGCCCTACTGTTTTGAATAGGAATTAGCCACCATGAGTACAGTTTTACTTGTTGAAGACAACGCTAGTCAGATGGATTTGATCGAGAACTACCTGCGCCAAGGGGGTCACACCGTTATTCGAGTGTCTAAGCCCAAAGAGGCGGTAACTCACGCAACCAACAAAAAACCCGATGTGATTATTACAGATGTTGTCATGCCAGGAATGAGTGGTTTTGAGCTGTGTCGAAAACTTAAAGGTCATCCGGCAACAGCGAGCATTCCTATTATAATTTGTTCCTCTAAAAATCAAGAAATTGATCGTCTTTGGGGTATGAAACAAGGAGCTAAAGCTTACTTGACGAAGCCTTTTTCCCCAGAACAACTCAATCGTGCGGTTAAATTGGCAATGGCATAATTTTCGTTTGGTGTAAGACTCCGATGGGTGCATCCCCTGTTCTAGGGAATAGGGAATAGGGAACGGGCAACAGGAATTGAAAAAATCTTAACTCACCTGTGTACTTATCAGTAGGTAAACGGGTACGTCAATAAATATAAAGATATTGTAAAATTTAATTAGAGTTATTTTTTTCAAATGCTGATTACCATGTTTAAAAGCAAGTTGCATCGGGTAAAAGTAACCGATGCCTGCCTGCACTATGATGGCTCAATTACCATTGATGAGGAACTCCTAAAAGCGGCAAATATTTTGCCTTACGAAAAAGTACAGGTCGTCAATGTTAATAATGGCTCTCGTCTGGAAACCTACACCATTCCTGGGGAATGGGGAAGTCGTGTCATCTGCTTGAATGGTCCGGCGGCTCGTCTGAACGCGGTTGGAGACAATGTGATTGTAATTGCTTACGCTCAGATGACACCGGAAGAAGCGCTTCTACATCATCCCAAAGTCGTCAAAGTGGATGAATCCAACAATCCATTGTAGTCTTTTTAACCACACCTGGGTATTATGGGTATGATGACAGATTGGGTATGATGACAGATAAAGATTCGGCATCAGTCAAAGTATGGTGTAGTGGCATCAAAGACGCCTATACCTTAGAACAACGAAAACACTGGTACAGTGATGTCGCCAATGTCTATGATCAAGCTCGACCACGCTATCCTAAAACCCTAATCCATCGCGCTGTTGAGTTAGCTCAACTTCCTGCTCAAGCTACCATTCTAGAAATAGGATGTGGTCCAGGAATTGCCACTGTAGAATTTGCTGAATTAGGCTTCTCCATGGTTTGTCTTGAGCCAAGCCCAGCCGCTTGCAAACTCGCAAAAAGCAACTGTTCAGCCTATCCCAATGTGGAGATTATCAATACAACCTTTGAAGAATGGCAGCTAGAGCCTGGGCGATTTAACGCTATTCTTGCCGCGACTTCCATGCATTGGGTTTCACCCGAAATGAGGGTGCAAAAATCGGCTGAGGCTTTGCAAGAAAATGGGTCTATAATTATGTTGTGGAATACACCGCCGCACCCCAATGATGAAATTTGTCATCAATTCGATGAAGTTTATCAAACTCAAGCGCCATCTATTCCCAAATTTGCAAGATATGGCTCTATGGAAACCCATGAAGCCAATCTAAAAGAAATTGAACACGATTTTATCAATTCAGGTTTATTCCAGAATTTTTTGTCAGAACAGTTAGTTTGTCATACGACTCATAGCATTGATGAGTATTTGACACTTTTGAGTACAATATCACCCTACATAAAGTTAGAGTCGCAGCAACGAGCGTCCTTATTTTCCGGTTTGAGAGACGTTTTAGAGAGGATCTCCACAGTAAGGCTAAAAACATCCTATCTTTCCGCTTTGCAAATTGCCCAGGTCAATCACTGGTAAAAAAACTGTAAGAGTTTCAATTTTTGGGAGCAAGCTCTAACTATTCGCTTAATTTTGGTTAACTACAGCCTTGCATAGAGCGACTTCCATTTGGCATAGTTGCTCCACAAAAATTTGTGAGATAGACATTCGCGGTTTTAATCTTGGCTTTACGTAAATTTGCATTAACTAAGTTTGTGCTAATTAACGACGCATTACTTAAATTAGCCCCTTTCAAGTTGGCACTATTGAAGTTTGTTCCATTCAAATTAGCACCATCTAGAGAAGCAC
>CAZNNK010000141.1:0-10327 GCA_964574085.1 uncultured Coleofasciculus sp. | reverse complement strand
GGGGCGTTGGGATACAACGGCGGCTTTTTTCGGTGCTTATGCGTTACTCGAAGCCGTTCGCAATTTTTGGTTGGGCTGGACGTGGGATGTCTGGGCGCATCGATTGATGAGTGGCTCATTTTTGTTGTTTGCCCTGTTTATGTTAACTGATCCCCGTTCGATTCCTAATGCCAGGGTGAGTCGTTTAGTCTGGGCTGTCAGTATTGCGATTTTAACCTTTATTCTGCGAAATCATTTCTTTACGTCTACAGCGGTTTTCTGGGCGTTATTTGCCCTTTCTCCCCTAACACTGCTTTTAGATTGGATTTGGTCATCACCAAGATTTGTTTGGAGGTTTTCCGGTGATGGTTGATTGGTAAATGTAAACATTCAGCAAGTTATTTAATATTGTAAACCCCACCCCTGCCCTCCCCTTAGCAAGGCGAGGGTTTGGAAAGGGTAACATTTTCACCTTTCATTTGGAAATGCTATATAATTTCTGACGAATGACAAATTAAGAATACCAAACCGAAAATGTGAGTTAATGATGAAAAAGCTATTACAGGTATTAATCGCGTTAGTTTTGGCAGTTTTTGCTATCATGATATTTGCCCCAAAAGCCTTAGCCTTTTGTGGATTTTATGTGGCAAAAGCAGATACAAAGCTTTACAACCAAGCCTCTCAAGTGATTATCGCACGGGATGGCGATCGCACAATTTTGACGATGGCGAATGACTATCAAGGTGATGTTAAGGATTTTGCCGTGGTTGTGCCTGTTCCTGTGGTTCTAGAACAAGAACAGGTACAGGTAGGAAATCCAAAGATTATCGAACGACTGGATGGGTTTAGTGCGCCGCGATTGGTGGAATATTTTGATCCGAATCCCTGTATTCCTCCTGCACCAAGGGAACTTCGACGTTTATCGGGAGGAGTAAGATCATCATCAGATAATAGTGCAGGAAATCGGGGAGACAGTGCTTTAGGTGTTACGATAGAATCTCGGTTTTCCGTTGGTGAATACGATATTTTAATTCTTAGTGCTAAAGAATCGGATGGGTTGGAAACCTGGCTGAGGCTTAATAATTATCGTATCCCCCGTGGTGCTAGTCGGCTACTGCAACCTTATATTCGCCAAAATATGAAGTTTTTCGTGGCGAAGGTTAATTTGAAAGAATTTGAATCAGGGAGTTCTCAATTACTTCGCCCTTTACAGATAGCGTATGAATCACCGCGCTTTATGTTACCGATTCGTTTGGGGATGATTAATGCCACAACTGAGCAAGATTTAATTGTTTATATTTTATCCCCTAACGGTCAAGCCGAAGTTACAAATTATCGCACGGTTCAAATTCCGTCTAATGTGGGACTTCCTCTATTTGTAAAGGAGGAGTTTGATCAATTCTATAAAGCCATGTTTCAAACGGCGTATGAGCAAGAAAACAAAAAAGTGGCTTTTTTAGAATATGCCTGGGATATGGGATGGTGCGATCCCTGTGCGGCTGACCCCTTAAGCCGGGATGAATTAGAGCAAGCGGGTGTATTTTGGTTAAATTCTAATGCAGCCAATAATGTGTTTATTAGCCGTTTACACGTTCGCTACACTCGTGATACATTTCCCGAAGACTTAATGTTCCAAGCAACAGGGAGTCGGCAAAATTTTCAAGGTCGATATGTATTGCGACATCCTTACACCGGGGAAATGAATTGTCCCGCCGCCGATGAGTATAAACGCACGTTGAATCAACGATTTGAACAAGAGGCGCAGACGTTAGCCAAGCTGACGGGATGGCAAATTGGCGATATTCGTCAGAAAATGGATAGTCCTGAGTCTCAACCGAGTCGGTGGTGGCGCAGGATTTGGAATTGACGAGAGCTTGATGGTTATCTATAGGGTTTTGATTCAGGATAAATAGATAATCAGTGTCTCAATAGGGCTTGCTGAATAAGCGTTGTGGTGAGGATAGGGAACAGGCAACAGTTTAATAGTGAGCAATTTCATCGGAGTCAGCTATCCTATGTGACTGAACATCAAGAACTAACGATTCTAACGATAGTCCTCCTGGATTAAGTTTTGGGATAACGGCTCTCGTCGGACTTGCGGTAACTCAGGGAATTTACAAGGTTTTATGGATTTTGGTTTTAGAAGGATTGGGAATTGACCAAGGATTTACTCTCAGAGTATGTTTATGAACAGAAGAAAGGGGGAAACGTTACTCTCGGCTGCTCCTTTCCTCTGGTAATGGCTAATCTGGAGAGGATAAATGTCCGACGTTCAAGATGCATCACCCAATCCACTGGTTTGTACAGTCTTGCCGACTTACGACGAGCGTGACAATATTAGTGCGCTGATTGAGCGCCTGCTGGCGAGTAACACCGCACCTTACCTGGTGCTTGTGGTCGATGACAACTCCCCTGATGGCACATGGGAGATTGTAGAACAGTTTGCCGATCGCTATCCTATTTCCTCTACTTCACCAGAGGATGGCAACACGGTCGGGGTTGCCTTAGTCCGGCGTATTGGTGAAAAAGGGTTAACCTCGGCTATCCAGCGTGGCATTGATGAGGCGATTCACACCTATAATGCTGGAATCGTCACTTGGATGGATTGTGACCTCTCTATGCCCCCTGAAGACGTACCCAGGCTGGTACAAGCTATCCAGAAAAACGAAGCCGATGTTGCCTTTGGTTCCCGGTGGGTTCCGGGGGGAACGGATAGAGCTCATGGTTTGATGGCTCGCACCCTGAGTTGGATTATCAATTCCTTTGCCAGAGTGATGCTATACAGCCGGATACATGATTATACCAGTGGCTTCATCGCCGCCCGTGCCGAAGTCTTGGAACGTATCAAGCTGCGCGGGGGTTATGGTGAATACTGCATCGATTTGTTATACCGTGCCAAACGACTGGGCTACCAACTCGTGGAAGTCCCTTACATCTGTGTACCTCGTACAGCAGGCGAGAGCAAAACGGGTCTGAACTTGTGGGATTACTTGGTCAAAGGACGCAAATATGTGTCAACTATCTGGCAGCTTTCTCGGAAAAAATCCTTAACTTAAGGCTTGCTGTCGGGAGTCTTGTGGTAAGGGGAGGGAACAGGGAACAGGGAACAGGGAACAGGCAATAGGCAATAGGCAATAGTTGAGGGAAGCTATGTAGGGTGGGCACTGCCCACCAACCTTAATTCAGTAACATTCAACTTAGGTGGAATGGCACTGACTTTAGAGTTGGTAGTCAGCGCTGTCTTCGCTTCTGGCACTAAAGTGCCTACTACGAAACCAGCTTAAGTCAGTGGCATTTGGATTAGGTTACAGTGTCTAATCCCCTAGAAACGTTAGGAGTCTGGTTCTGTGTTATTGCCCCGCTTCCAGTAAAATATCTTTAACGGTGGCGGCGACTCGTTCTATCTGTTCAGGGGTTAACGCCATACCACTGGGAATATAGAAGCCTCGGCGGGCTAAACGTTCAGCGACAGGGTAAGACTCCCCTTTGAACAGTCCCATCTTATGAAATACAGGCTGTTCGTGCATGGGCCAAAAGAAGGGGCGACTGCCAATTTTCTCCTCTCTTAATCGTTTCATTGCCTCTGTCGCCTCAAAAGGCACGTCATCGGTTAAGACGACACCATACACCCAGTAAATGTTTTCCGCATAATCGGTGCGGGGAAGGGGTAACTCTAAACCAGCTACATTCCCCAGAAGTTCCGTGTAGCGCCGCCCCATCTGGCGTTTACGACTGACAAATTCATCCAACCGTTCTAATTGAGCCAGTCCGACGGCGGCTTGTAAGTTGGTCATGCGTAGGTTCCAGCCTAAGTCTTCATGGACAAAACGCTGCTGGGGTTGAAAACACAGATTTCGCAGAGAACGACAGCGTTGCGCTAGGTTGTCGTCATCGGTGACAATCATTCCCCCTTCACCTGTGGTAATGTGTTTGTTGGGATAAAAGCTAAACGTACTAATATCACCTAAACTGCCACAAGGTTTCCCCCTATAGGTTTGACCATGCATTTCCGCCGCATCTTCAATCACCAATAAGTTATATTTTTGGGCTAATGCTTGGATGGCGTCCATCTCTACAGGTAAGCCGTAGATGTGGACAACCATAATCGCTTTGGTTTTGGGGGTAATCTTTGCTTCTATCTGCTGGACATCCATATTCCAGGTGTCAGGGTTACTGTCCACAACCACTGGAATCGCTCCCGCCCTCACAATCGCAGCGGCACATGAGATAATCGTGAATGTAGGCAGAATGACTTCATCCCCTGCACTAATTCCCAGAGCAACGATAGCCGCGTCTAGAGCCATGGAACCATTACTCACGGCTATGCCATGTTTTCGTTCCACACGAGTGGCAAATTCGGCTTCAAATTGCTTGACGAATGGTCCTTCAGACGAAATCCATCCGGTGTCTATACATTCATTGAGATATTGCTTTTCTTTGCCATCTAACAGAGGTTCATTGACCGGAATTGGTTCTCCCATAGTTGGTTAATCCGTTATCTTGACCTGTTTGCTCTCAACGCCGGGGAAACGAGTCTTGTCCTCATTCCCCACATAAGGACCTTGCTTGACTTCAATCATTTCTATTTCTTCTAAGACTTCAAAGCCATGTCCTCCTTTAATCAGGAGAATGACATCCCCAGCTTCTAGGATATGACTCTCTAAATACTGTTGCTGGTCGTCATAAAAATCGACTCGCAGTTTTCCTTGTTTAATAAACAGAACTTCCTGAGTGTAAAAGACTTCTCGACGGACTTGATTGTGGATGTGAGGAGTAATCGTTTTTCCCGCCGGATGCCTCATGTAGGCTAGTTGTTGCGAAAAGCTGTCGGGGGTAAAAAAGTGAATACCCGGTTGGTTAAATTCAGTGGTAATAATAATGGCAAATACTTCTTGGTGATGAACAATTTCTTGTAGTTGTTTTTTGCGAGGTTTTATTAACATTGGGGTTCTCAAAGTAGGGTTTAATCAAGACGACATTGGCGCTATAACTAAGACTTAAAGTATAGCTCAACGATTACTCGTCTACAAGGGTTGCTTAATCGAGGCTTCGTAGATGGGATATTTGCCAAACTGACCTAAATTAGACAATTCAATCTGAAAGCGCTGCTCACCTTTAGTGAATTGGAGATTATCCTGACTATCTTCGGGTGGCTGGCATTTTCGATAAGGATAGCATACATAAATAAATTGATCCTGATTCTGCTCAACTAATACTTTACTCAATTTAACTAAATCATTGCTAGTTTCAGCTTGAAAAAAGAACTTTTCGCCTCTCAGAGGGGGTTCTAGCAATTGAGCCGCATATTGATGAGACACTGCAATCACCCGTTCTGGACTTTCTGCCAAGAGTTGGGTGGCGGGAGGAACACCTTGATGCGCCTTCTGCAACGCTACTGTGCCTAAGTAGGTGTTTTTGTGGATACCAATGGCTAAAAGGACAACGATGGTAAAAATGCTGATGTATTGGAAAAGGGGACGTGATCTGTCCTTAATGAAATTTAACTCCTCTATCGTTACCCAGATTACTAGGGGGATAAGAGACAATAAGTATCGCGGTCCCCACTGCTTACCCCCAACCGCAATCTCGTCCGCACCAGAATCTAACAATAAACAAGCACCAGCAGTGAACATCACACAGATTAGATAAATTACTCCTATCCTAGCATTGAATTTTACCTCGATTTTTCTGAACACATACAGCCACGCGATCGCGAGAAGGATTGGCAGACTATATTGCTTAATCGCTGTCTTTAACTCAGCCGCACCTCCGGTCAGAAACAGATACCCAGCGGCGGCAATTAATAGACCGATTAGACCCAGAGTGACAATTTTTAGGTTCAGTTTAGCTTCTAATCTCTTCAAGCCATACAAGAGCAAGTAAAGCAGCGGAAAAAAGGCGATCGGGAAGTACTCAAATCCGACGACACTAAGTTCCTGGAAATTGCCCCAAGCCTCGGCAAGGCGGCGAGTCCAAGAGAACTCCTCGACAATTTCTACAGCATGCATGCCCAGAAAAAGACCGTAAACCAGTTTGTTAGCGACAAAAAATAGGCTGACTGCCACGAACATACTCGCGATAAACGTTTCTTTGTTTTTGGCTAAATAATGGATAGATTTGAAATTAAATTTGTTAAATAAATTCAAAAAATTACTCTTCGCCAAGGCAGCAATAATCACCAAAGCGGATAACGTCGCCACCATAGACAAAAACTCGGGTCTAAACCAAGCCGATAAACCGATTAAACCGCCACTGACTACAGCACTGGGTTTCGATAAACCCGATGGATATCCGATCATTAGCAGCATTGCCATACCTGCAAAGCAAAGCGCAACGGCAAGGCTATGCTCCCAATACATGGCACTATACAGGGTTAAGTGCGAGGCAAAGATCAGACTAATTAAGGCAATTGAGGTATGAAATGCACTAACCTTTAAACGTTTACAGGTAAGATAGAAAGTACCCCAGATTGCCCAAGTGGCAACTAACGGGACGAGATAAAGACCTCTGAAGCCAAAAAGCGCATAAAACGGTGCGGTGATTAGGGGAAACGTAAAGGGAAAGGTAATGTAATAGCGCCCCGTTACGTTGTAGACAAACGGTGGTGCATAAGGATATAGTCCATCCTGCCAAAGATTTCGCACCCAGGCTTCTGTGGGTTGCCAGAGATCGAAGCGCCATTCACCCGTACTTAACTGCTGTGCTAGTAAGGATTTGAGCGCAGCATCGCCGCTAAAATACGTCCCTTCGGGAATTTGAAATTGTAAATAGAGTGAAAATAACACTCCAATGACAATGATCCCTAGAGGAATCGGCTCAAGCTTGATTTTCATGAGTGTGTATGGTGGCGATTAATCATCAACCCGAACGTTGTCTATAGCAGAGTCGTTTAGGCGACGTGGCGCCAAGCAACAACTTGATCATTATATAACTGAGTTCCATGGCAACGTAGTGAATTGCAAATGCGGCCAATTATTTTACATTTATTTAAAAAAAAGTTGCAACCACCGAAAATTTAGTTTAATCTAGGAAAACCATTGTTTTTGACCAATACAGCTTGACAACCCTGGTCGTCTTTAGAGGATTATACTCATATTTATTTACAAAACGTAAAATACTCCGGCACGTTGATGGCGTATCTTTCACCTAACCTTTACAATTAACAGTTGTATAGTTATATAGTTTTAATTTTATGTGGGAACCTTTTAAGCTCGGATCTTGGTTAATTACGGCAGGTATCGCTTGGTCACTAGGTTACATTTATAACGTCCACCATGGCGGTGAATTAAGCTTCCTGCGAAAAATGTACGAACACAAGATAGCCGTTGCCGAACAAGTACAAGCACCAACCCGAGTGCTGATTGTGGGGGGATCAGGAGCGAATTATGCCACGAGTGCGGCGGCGATAGAAGCGGAACTGGGTATTCCGGTGTTCAACCTGGGATTGGATGGACCGGTGGGTCTGAATGTGATTCTACCTAGTACTTTAGAGCAAGTGCGCCCTGAAGATATTGTGCTGCTTATTCCTGAAGATTTAATTCTTTTAGATGATGATGGATTGCTAGACCGTTCGGTGCCATTTGGCATTGCCATTGGACGACCAGGTTTGGGTGATGTTCCGCCTCAGCAGCTCGCTGAAAACTTATTGCTGGTGGGGACACCAACTCTACGAGGACTGACAAAATCGACAATAGATTTGATTGAAAAAGGCGAAATGACCGGATATTACTCCGATCCCTTTACTGACCGAGGAGATCCCACAGTGACCAAAGTCCGTCACGGTAAATGGTGGAAATGGAAAATTAAGAAACCAATTTCTGATCATGCCATAGAGCGAATCACTGAATTTCGGGAGCAGGTGGAAGCCAAAGGCGCTACTTTAGTTATATCCTTACCTTGGGTCTATGCGAGTACGGAGCAAGAGACGATCGCGAATATGCGAAAGATTGCCGCAGAGTTAGAAAAAATTGCCCCTGTAATCGCCTATGATCAAGAAACCTTTAACCTAAAAAGCGATTCGAGTTTGTTTGCGGATACCCACCACCACCTTTTACCAGACAGTCGGAAAATTAGAGCGAGAGAACTGGCTGAAGGATTGGAACCTTTTGTCAATAAAGACCGCACCCAGGCGAAGTAAGTGAAGTCAGACCAGGGGAAGTTTTCGGAATTCATCTGGCTAAGTTTAATTGAAATGTGAATGTAGGATTTGATGTCTGTTTAAACTGCTTCAATTGCTGAACGGGTTTTCTCGATACAAAAGAAGGTTTATTTTAGTATGGTTGGTGATAAAGAAAAAGCTAAACGTCCTTTAGCCGCTAAGATAGAGGAAGTATTTGGGCTTGACCTGCGATCGCTAGCAGTTTTTCGCATCGGTCTGGCGTTGATGGTGATTTGGGATTTAATCATCCGGGTTAAAGGGTTAAATGCTCATTATACGGATTCTGGGATTCTCCCGCGTAGCGCACTAATTGATGAATTCCTCAATCCCTGGTATCTGTCTATCCATGTAATTAGCGGTGAGCCTTTTGTCCAAGGGCTACTTTTTTTATTGGCGTTTTTTATCGCTTTGGCGATGTTGGTGGGATATCGCACCCGACTAGCAACAATTGCGACGTGGGCGTTGGTTATTTCCCTGCAACACCGCAATCCGGCGTTAATTTTTGCCGCCGATGATGTGCTGCGAGCGATCCTATTTTGGGCTATGTTTTTACCCTTGGGTGCCTGTTATTCGGTGGATAGTGCGCTGAATACATCAACCCAACCGTTACCCAAGCGGGTTGTCTCTGGTGCGACGTTTGCCTTGATGGTACAACTCTGCTTTATTTATATGTGGTCGGCGGCGTATAAAACCCAGAGTGAGATTTGGTGGCCCCAAGGCGATGCGGTTTATTATTCCTTAAGTTTCGATCAGTATGTATCGGGATTTGGTCTATTTTTACTCAGCTTTCCGCCACTCTTGTTAAAAGCGATTACATTCAGCGCCCTCTGGTTTGAATGGATCGGACCATTGATGATATTTATTCCTTTCCGGAATAGCTTTTTCCGCTGTGTGGCGATTGTTTCGTTTATTCTGTTACATGTTGGGTTTGAGTTAAGTTTTGAACTGGGGGTTTTATCGTTTCTGAGTATGGCGACGTGGTTGGCGCTACTTCCGAGTCCGGTTTGGGATGGACTGGCTAAGCGGTTGAATACCGATAAACGTCGGGGGTTAAGGATTTATTATGATGCCGATTGTGGCTTTTGCAAGAAGGTTGTCCACCTGATTCGCACGGTCTTAATTTTGCCGAGAACTCCGTTACGAATGGCTCAAGAGGATGCGTCGATTTGTGCGGATATGGAAGCCCAAAATTCCTGGGTGGTTGTGGATTGGCAAGAAAATCGGCATTTTAAGTTTGAAGCTATCGCCTATGTGGTGAGTCTGTCGCCGTTATTTGGGTTTTTGGCTAGGGTGTTGAGATGGCGTCCAGTTATGGCAGCAGGGACGAGGTTTTATGAGACAATAGCGTCTAATCGACGCACGGCTGGGATGTTAACTAAACCGCTCAAGTTTCGCCCGATTGAGGTACGTCCTTCACGGCTGCTGAATGCGATCGCGTTAGCTTTACTAATGTTTACATTTATTTGGAATCTTCGCAGTTTTGCGGCTCAAACCTTTACCCGACGACCGGTTGAGAAAGATGACTGGATTAGTGCGACGCATAAGTTTTTGAATCGCCGGACATTTCAGCGCATTGATCCGGTGAGTCGTTTGACGCGATTGGATCAGTCGTGGAGTATTTTTGCGCCGTCACCGCCTCTAGATGATGGTTGGCATGTGATTGAAGGTAAACTGAAGGATGGCAGTGAAATTGATATTCTCCAGGGTGGGGGTGCGGTGAATTGGGATAAGCCGACTCCTCAGCAGTTAAAGGCGATATATGGGAATCAGCAATGGCGGGTTTATTTCATTAATTTAAATCGGGCGATCGGGAAAAAGCTTTATCCTTATTATGGAAAGTATCTCTGTCGGACGTGGAATGCTACCCATGACGGTGGTAAGCAATTGGAGAGTTTTGAGATGTATTTTATGGATGAGAGAACTGTACCGCCAGGTGAACCTCAAGAGGTAGAGAAGGTTAAGAGGTTGGAGCAATCTTGTTCGGATTAGTTACCCTTTTTTTGCCACGGCGATTGAAATCGCTGCTACACCAACAAAGTCCGCCTACGCGGACTGAATTATAACAGGGGTGGCTAACCTGGATTTGGTATTAAGGGTAAGTTAAGTAGTCGGACAAAAGAAAACGGTACTGTATTAAGTGCAAGTAAATCACCCTCAAACCCTTACTGTTCCCTGTTCCCTGTTACACAC
>CAZNNK010000140.1:0-10344 GCA_964574085.1 uncultured Coleofasciculus sp. | reverse complement strand
CAGGGATGTAAATTGCCATCGCCAGCATGAAAGACATTGGCAATCCGATAGCCATACTTTTCACTTAAGGCTTCAACTTCTTTAAGTACCTGCGCTAACTGTGTCCGAGGAATTACCCCATCTTGAACAAAATAATCCGGACTCAGATGTCCCGCCGCCGCAAATGCAGCTTTGCGCCCTTTCCAGAGTTTCAACCGCGTTTCGGAGTCACTGGCGGTGGTAATCGTTCGCGCCCCATTCTGTTGACACAGTTGAGTCACCCGCTTTTTGTTGGTGCTGACTTCTACCTCTAACCCATCCAATTCCACTAACAAAATCGCGCCCGCATCTCTGGGATAACACCCTGTCGCCACCACATCTTCTACCGCATTAATGCTGAGATTATCCATCATTTCCATTCCGGCTGGAATAATCCCTGCGCCAATAATATCGGCAACGGCGGCACCGGCGGCTTCTATACTGGTAAAATCAGCCAGAACTACACAGATGGATTCTGGGGTTTTGAGAATTCGCAGCGTAATTTCTGTGGCAATTCCTAATGTGCCTTCGGAACCCACAAATAACCCCGTTAAATCATATCCCGGCATTTCCGGAACCGTGCCACCGACATCGACAATTGACCCATCGGGAACTACCAGTTTTAAGCCTAAAACATGGTTTGTGGTTACGCCATATTTGAGACAATGAACCCCACCAGAGTTTTCGGCAACATTACCGCCAATGGAACATATAATCTGACTGGAGGGATCTGGGGCATAATAGAATCCTGCACCACTTACAGCTTGAGTCACCCAGTTGTTGATGACTCCAGGTTGAACCGCAATCCGTTGATTGTCGTAGTCAATATCCAGGACACGCTTCATCAAGGCGGTGACAATTAAGACGCAATCTTCTACAGGTAAAGCACCACCCGATAAGCCTGTACCTGCACCTCGCGCCACCCAAGGGATAGTATAGCGATCGCACAGTTTTACAGCAGCCGCCACTTGTTCCGTGGTGCGGGGGAGTACCACCAAGGCGGGGCGTTGGCGATAACTGGGTAATCCATCACATTCGTAGGTGAGTAATTCCTCCTTGCGGCGAACCACACCTTTTTTACCAATAGCTGCTTCAAATTCCTTGATAATGGGTTTCCAGTTCCGTTTGGACTTGGCTTGGGTCAACATAGGTAGATTTCACAAGTATCGCTAGGGGGAAGTTAAACGTCAAACGTTATACGGTAGGGGCGAGTTTTGCTATTCAGTTTACCTGCAACCGATAACCTATCCACAAAAGCCGCCCTTCATCCTTTATCAAAAAAGGGTTGATAAAATACTATTCTCAGCGAATTAAGGCTTTTATTTCAACTATGCACATCTTGCCTCATTAGTCAACCCTTGTTGTAACCCGTAACGAATCTCGCTTTACGCCGTTTTCGTCTCTAGCCAAGGCGATAGATATGGGGTTTCGAGTTTTGGACTCTCCTCCTCCTCATGTTCAGCTTGGATATTGCATCGTTCCGCGCTGTAAACATAAACACCACCGGTTTCAATTTTATAGACCCAAGCATGAATATTAATCAGACCCCGATACAGTTTAGCGTGAACCGAGGGATAAGTCTTGAGATTTTCAATCTGCGTCAAAACGTTCTCTTCAATTGTCGCATTCAATACGTCTTCCCCTTCAGCATCCTGATAGTTTTCTTGAATAATCCGGCGAGTCGCTTGGGCGTATTTTAACCAATCATGCACCAACGGCATTTTCTCGGTGAGGTTTCCCAGTTGTAGAAGTCCCTTCATCGCGCCACAGTGGGAATGACCACAAACAATGATATGCTTAACGCCTAAGGCTTCAACCGCATATTCAATCGCCGCCCCTTCTCCACCTGCGGTAGCACCATAAGGCGGGATAATGTTACCCACATTGCGAATGATAAACAGTTCTCCCGGTTCAGTTTGAGTAATCAAATTCGGATCAATCCGGGAGTCTGAACAGGTAATAAATAGAATTCTGGGGTGTTGTCCCTCACTCAGGCGTTCAAATAGTTCTCGATGGCTGGTAAAGTAGTGCGTTTGGAAGTAATGGACACCCTTTAATAACTTTCGCATCAGACAATCGTTCCTTATCCTGCGGTGACACTATCACACTTTAGGGGAAAGTTAGAGGGATGGATAGGCTATTTTGCTGTAATCGTGAGCAAACGATTCGATTTTTGCATCGTCAGTAGAGTGGGCAAGAGTTATCATCCTTTCCACCCTAATATTATCTTTCGTTGCTCTTGCCCACCACCGGGTAACTTATAGTAACGATTTTACGTCGGTTCAGCGATTTGGTAAAGTTGATAATCTGGGGAAGTATAGCAGTAGACACATCGATTAGGACAAGTGAAAAAATGACCCTTATTTTTGATCCGCAAACTTATGCCAAGTTACTGACTCGGTATCAACCCAAAGTGATTGAGACTGAGAAAGACAATGAACGAGCAATAGCGATAGCTGAAGAGTTAGCGCATCGACAGAATCGAACAGTAGAAGAGTCGGCATTGTTTAAACTCTTGATTGCTCTGATAGAAAAGTACGAAGATGAGCAATACCCAATGGGTAATTCAACTCCCCACTCAATGCTCCTCCATTTAATGGAAGCGCGAGGGTTGGAGGAGGCTGATTTAATCGGGATTATTGGTTCGAGTGCAGTGGCTTCAGAAATTTTTCAGGGAAGGCGAGAAATAAGCCTTGCCGAAGCCAAAACTTTAGGGGAGTTTTTTCATGTCGATCCTAGGTTATTCATTTAACTCGCTCATCATTTTTTGTAACCCGCTTCTGTAGGTGTTTTGCCAACAACATTTACCCTAAAAGATTAGCGATCGCACTACACTCAAGTAAATGGATTTAAAAGTAAAATACCACAATCTTCAAAATCACGGATGTTTCGCGTTACCAGAGTAAGTTGATGGACATGAACAGTAGCGGCGATAAGCATATCGGCTTGAGAGCGAGGTTTACCTTGAGAGCGCAGTTGACCCCGCAATTCGCCACAACATTGGGCGATTTCAGCCGTAATTGGCATAATTTGGCAATAGGTGTTCAAGAATTGATTAAACCAGTTTTGTATTCTAACATTGGGTTTTGAGGTTAAACCGTAAGTAATTTCTTCTATAGTAATCACACTCAAGACGATTGAGGAAACCTCATTACTCCACTCTAACACTCCTGGATTAGGTTGGGGACGTGCTAGTTCGCTAATAATATTGGTGTCACAGAGAAATGTCACGGAAATTATCGATAAAAGGATTGAGACGATCAGCGCGAGTTGGAATTTCAAGGGTATAGTTTTCTTCTGCACAAAGCTGACGCAATTGGGCAAAAGCATCGGCTAAGGAATGTTGGCGCTGCTGTTGTTGCCAAGCGAGGAATTCCTGAAACGTTTTGGCTTCGATAACGGCGGCTACAAGTTGATCTTGGTTGTAAATTAGTTGCGGTTCGATACGAGTGGCACTAATTAATTCAGGAAATTCATGCTGGGCTTGTTCAATTTTCCAGTTCATTGAGTTTTCTTTTCGTGACCTATCGTCAGTTGGTGGGTATTGCTAATTTAACATCTGAGAGCTATTTGGGGAGTATGTCAGCAATACTCATTCTACACTATCTGCCAATATCTGCGATCGCAATCCGGTGTAGGGTGCACCAAGTCTATTGATAATTGAGCGCAAGTTAATTATTGGGCGCACGGGATGTGCATCCCTACGAGTGCAATTATTAAGGTTGGGTTAAAGGGAGGGAGTGCGATCGCATATCCGATAAGTTGGGTTTCGTTCCTGGTAAGGTTGGCTTATTTGCCAAAATCTTTAACCACTAATAATAGCCAACATACTGATACTCCTCATTTTTAACCAGACTCAGAAGCGCGATCGCCTTTTTTAACCGATACTTGTCATCGTCAAGTACATCGGCTGTATTGGGTTGTTCGAGGTGTTCCAGTAACGTTTTGGTTCCTTCCACGATCGCATCACTCAAAAACTGAATGTAACTGACTCTAATTTCAGGAACCAGTTCCACTAAAGGTAAGCTAATCGTCTGCTCTTCCAATTCCAGGAGCGTTGACTTAGCTTGAGCAATTTTCGAGAATTGAGAATGGGCTAACCAAGCATAGAATTCTTCACTTAGATCGACACTATCATTTTCAATTCCATCAGCCGAGTAGAAATTAATGGATAACATTACTCCTCCTGCATAAACTCACTTTTGGGAACCTTATCGGTGCAAACGATGCCCGACGCATTAAGTTTTTGTTTGCCTGTCTTAGAAATCGAACTCGCACTGACTAAACCGATGACAGTGTGCTTTTCAATTACCTTGTCAATTTCATTGCCATAAATATAACGAGTTTTGATTTCAATATGAGGTTTACGTGCTAGTTCCCTGATAATATTGGTGTCACAGAGAAATGTCATTTAAATTATCGATAAAGGGATTAAGACTAACCGTGCGATACGGAATTTAAAGGCTATAGTTTTCTTCTGCACAAAGCTGACGCAATTGGGCAAAGAGATCTGCTAAGGAATGTTTGCTGCCAAGCTATAAATTACTGAAAAGTTTTTGGCTTCGACGACGGCGACTACAAGAGAAGTGCCGATTTCACGTCACTCATTGGCTATATTGGAGTCTTAGTTGATGATCTGCAATTGCCTCTGGACTCTGGCGAAAGCTTATAACATGCCTCTCATTTAAAAAGTTCACTAGAGAAGGTACAGTCAATCCGCCTAATAATTCTGATGTTATCCTATCGCTTTGATAGCCACGACTTCTAACAGCCTCAGTCAGATCAATAGCTAACTCCGAGAGTAGTGGTTGGATCAGTAAAGAGCCAACTGGTCGAGACATATTAGCCAAGAATAACTCCGGAGATAAGGAACCATCTGTAGTAGAAGCAAAGCCTCGCAGTATAGAAACAACAATCTTTAGAGAAGTCTGAGAACGTCCGGGTATAGAACTAAGATCCCAGTTGTTTGGATTGGTCATGGCCATGGCTATCAAGATTGGTCGAACTAGAATTGTGGATAAACCAGACTCAATCGAAGACCCAATAGATTGGGACGATTCTTTTATTTTTTTCAATTCAGATTGCAGGGTATCCAAACCAGTTCTCACTATATTCGTAAGGTCTTGCTCCAATTTGACAGATGAGATGGTATAGCTTGAAGATAGGCTAAAGCCAGCTTCACCCCCCAAGCTAAAACAGGCACCAATAAAGCCTTCATTTCCTGAAAATAAAGCTCTACTGATGCTAAAGCCCACGCCAGCTAATGTTTTTAGGGAGCCATTGAATGATTGTCCCGAATACGAACTCCGTATGTCGCCGTAACGATTGCGGGGGCTAATGCGGTAAGCAACAACTACTCCTATCCCCCAACCTACTTTTACGCCAATACCAAGTTCACCAAAAGGCATGACGTCACCCAATAAGTTTCCAGTGGCGACATCGACTAAAAATACCTCATCAATACCTCCACCAATACCGAGACCCACATCTGTAGCCACAGATTCTCTAAGCCCCACAGCCATACCCGTGACCTCAAAGCCCATGGCATTAATCAGTGCTATTAAAGCAGTGTTGTTGGGTATCAAACCTAGAGCAATTTGGGCTAGAAGTACCCGACGGCGCTGAGCAGGTGGGGATTCTCCACCATCTCGTTGGACTTTTCCTGCCGCACTTTCCTGCTGCACCACATGAGTCAACTCATGCGCCAACAACTTCTGTCCCCCACGACTCCCAAGATTATATTCCCCCTGCTTAAAAAAGATATCCTGCCCTGTCGTAAACGCCCGCGCCGAAATTGACCGATTCAACTGATCGGCATTACCACCAGCGTGAACCTTCACCCCAGTAAAATCAGCCCCAAACGCTTGCTCCATCGGCTCTCGCACCGATTCATCCAGCCCTTGTCCTCCACCTTTTGCCTGCTGTATCCCTTGCTCTACATCTTGAGATACCGACGCTCCCTCACCAACACTCCCTGGGCTTTGGCGCATCACTAAAGAGGATACGGAAATCTGGGGATTAGCAGATGGGGTGAAAGGGGGCGACTCTGACTGACGTTGCACTGATTCCCCTGTTTTCGGTGCATTAATCTGCTCTACCACAGTTCTCGCTACTGCATCCGCTTCTTGCTCGTATTTATCTCCCGGTTGTCCTAATGTCAATTTCGCCTGAACAGGTTCAACAGGGGCTTCTGTTCTACCCATTTCAAAGGCTCGTTGAACCATAGCCCGCATTTGAGCCCGATGATCCACTCGCCTTTCCATTGTCGGTCCAATTGCCTGTGCCCTTGCCCAAATATCCATCGGATTTTCCTGTGGACTAAATCCCTGCACTTGGGGTGTATGAGCCGAAAATGTTGGCTTCGACATTACCCTTGCTATCGGGTTTGCGGCTGGCTCTTTTCTCTCTCCTGACTCTCCTGTGGTTAATTTTGCCTGAATAATATTACTGCTCGCAGATATTTCATCAACCTCTTTCCTGTCTTCCCCCTTATGTTCCTGTTCTTCCTTCGCACACTCAGTACATTGTCGTTGAATTGGGTTTTTTGATACTGGGGCAAAAGCACCTTTTAATTGGGAAGCAGGGCTTTGTATTAGGGGTGGGGGGGCACCAAACGTTGGTGCCCATGGTGATTCATATTGGCGCTGTACCGTTGAGGTTTCAGCTTGCTCCTGCTCTTTCGCTTGAATTCCTCGTATTACGTTGGCGGCGAGTCTATCCGCCGATTCTCTAGAATACTCCCTTATTTCCTGGGGTGGGGGCGATATCTGTTGTGGCTTGGGTTGGATAGAAAAACGCCCCAGTTTAGAGGAACTCTTACTCTTGTTCTGTGCTGTAGAAGGAGTCCAGGAGGACTTTTTCTGTTGTGGGGGTTGATACATGATGCCACCTCGGTTGCCAACCGACTAGCGTCGGTTCGTCAGGATTCAGGTCTGTTGGAGAAAGATGCTTAGATAGTACAATAAAAAGAGCGATCGCGTCTCACTCTCTACATCAAATGTTACTTGCTGCAACAGTTGGTAACTCACCAATATTTTCGTGGCGAACTATGAGTTAACCCCCCTTAATCCCTACTTATAAAGGGGATAAACTAAAGCCGTGCGAGTGTCTTGTTCCCTCCCCTTGCTTAGGGGAGGGTTAGGGAGGGGTCAGATCAAGGTATCGCTTTCTTTTTGAAGCTCAAGTTGACGCCAATGATGTCGGTGCTACCCTACAATTTGGAAAGAGATTTTACGGTTAAATCGGGCGCAAGCCTAGATCCCCTACAGTTTCTGGAAGGTTAATTCCTTAAATTCGGTATGCCACGTCAGTCGGGTGGGCAAAAGTTATCACCCCCCTAGGGATAGGATTATCACACCTATGAACCCAGTGCGATCGCGCTTGACTCACCTATCCGAAAAGGGCGACGATGTGCAAATAATTCCAGCGATCGCGTTTATCTCCTCATCGTGGGTATTGATTGATTTAACCCCCACTACTGAATGATACAGACACATCCCCATTTGGGATTGGAGAGGCTTGGCTATCGGGTGGATTGAGTTGTTTTTCCTCTTACTATAAACTCAGGTTATCAAATCATCCAGGTTTGATTTAATAGTTCTTACATTACAGAACTTAATACCTAAAAAAAATGTGAGAATATTTCTCAATTATTAACGAGTTTACGTCGGTTCAGCGATTTGGTAGAATTGAACATCTGGGGAAGTCTGTGCAATTTTAGGTGATTATCTGGCTAAGTCCGCGCCAAGCCTTGATTTAGCGTAGTCGGTGGGGAGTGGGAATCAAAAACTGTTCAACCGCACGCCTCGGTTCGATGTATGTAGATTTGTAAAAAACAAAACTTTTTTTTGACAAAAATCACGTTTAATGATTAGTTCAATCCCGTACTATTTTTTTAAGTGTGGTAGAGTCACGTTGATTGCACAATTTCTGGAGGATAACGATGAGTGAATCAAAGCGATATTGGGTGGTCATTCATTATGAGACAGAGATTGAAGCTGAAACTGAATGGGAAGCTTGTCATGATATTTGCCTAGGAAATACAATCGTAGAAAATGCCACCTTACCTGGATAATTTGTAAATTGATGGATGCTCCTCGTAGGGGCGCACCGACGTGCGCCCTCACCGACGTGCGCCCTCACCGACGTGCGCCCTCACCGACGTGCGCCCCGAAACCCCACTGAAAACCTATGAAATCAGGGGCTAAAGCCCCTACTACGAACCCACTCTAGTCCACCATTTTAGCTGTACTACGCTAGTAATAAGTGATGCAAGCGTTTAGGGCGAAGACAGCGCAACTACAAACCTACTTTAACTTTATTGATATAGTGTCTCGAAATTCTTTTACACACCGCCAAACTTGATCGACTAAATCTGGACTCTCTGCGTCAAACCATTCAATGTCTGGATACGCCCGAAACCACGTTCGCTGGCGCTTGGCAAATTGTCGTGTATGCACTACGGTTAAGGCTTTTGCCTCGGATAGCGATATTTCACCTGCCAAATAGTGTTTCATTTCCCGATATCCTAAGGTATCTAAAAGGGGCAAATCCCAGCCATATTTATCTACCAATGTTTTTACTTCTTCTATTAATCCGGCTGTCACCATCATTTCGGTGCGCTGGGTAATACGGCGGGTGAGGGTGTCAGTATCTTGACATTGTAAACCAATTTGTAAAATAGGATAATTAGGCGGATTTTCCCCTTGCTGATCAGAGATGGGGCGTCCGGTGATGTAAAATACTTCTAATGCCCGTAATGTTCTGACTTGATCATGGGGATGAATTTTCTCAGCCGCAATGGGATCGACTTGTTGTAAAAAGCTATAGCATTGAGTTTGACCCAAACCAGAAAGCTGCGATCGCAAGTCTTGATTGGGTGCAACTCTAGGAATCTTTAATCCCCGAACGATGGCTTTAATATACAAACCTGTACCCCCCACCAATAATAGGGGTGAAGGGAGAGACGCAATCAATTCCTGGGCTTGTTCCTGATAATCAGCTAAGGTTAAGGTTTCGGTGGGAGCGCAGATATCAATCAAGTAATGGGGAACTATCTGTCGTTCGGCGACTGAAGGTTTAGCCGTACCAATATCAAACTCTCGGTAAACTTGACGGGAATCCGCGCTTAATATTACGGTATTTAATCGCTGCGCTAATTCTAACGCCAGCCCCGACTTCCCTGTCGCCGTCGCCCCACAAATTACAATCAGTTGGGGATGGGATTGAGTATTGTTTGATATCGAGTTATGTTGATCTGAATAATCCGTCATCAGTCATAAATTTAGGAATCATGCATAACCTCTATCCGTAGGGGGCTTTAGCAAAGCGTAACGCACCATTTTTATATACCCAGACTCTTATTGCTTCACTTTTTCCAACGACTGGGTGAGATGATTTTCGCCGTCTTGTCATCTAAATAAAATTCATAAACCGATTCTCCTGATATTTCACACCTCAATGGCTCAAGAACTTTTGTGAACGGATTCCACACCGCTGTTACTATCCGTTTGGCTTTCTTCCTAACCAATTCACAAGCAATATGGACTGTGGGCAAATGAATCACCATGGCACTGTGTAAAAAAGCGTCCACGGAGAGGGTATAACGTTCCTTGATATCCGCGAGTTTTCGCTCTAATTCGCGTTTAGTTGCTTCAATCCGGGCGAACTCCTTCTCTTTTTGTTCATCGTTCAAATCTTTATGCTCAATTTTAGCAGCAATCTCAGTCGCGATCGTACCGTAATACCCATGAAGCCGTTCGGAATCTCTGGTTAGTGTGCGAGTTAACTTAGCGCTCCACTTCTCTAGTTCTGCTTTAATTAATTGAGCGGCTGTCTGTTCAATTAAACTGGACAACTCCGTAAAGGACATCATGGTTAATTCTTCTGAATCGTCAATATCAATTCGGTCAGCTTCCCAAAATAAAGCATCGCCAATGTCTACAGGTGTTACTCCCGTTAATTCATTAATAATAAAGGAAACCATCCCGATTCGTCTCTCATTCGCTTCGGCTGTATAGGCGACATTACACCAAATATAACGAGTGGTTTTGGGTTTAGCTTCTAGAAATCGAATTAAGCCATTTTGAGGCACAAGATGTAGCTGTAGGAGCTTTTCAAATCCTGTAGTTTTGAGATAGCCATCATATTTTACGCCTACGGCTGTCACACATCCTCTATCCGCTAGCAGTTCAGAAAATTTATGCAGGAGTGCTGAGTGATAAGTGACAAAGTAGCTGTCTGGAATCTGTCTCTTATACACAAATGACGCTGCCGACGACTAGTCGAGTGTATGGCTCGGTGGTGGCGGGGTGATTAAAAAGGGGG
>CAZNNK010000139.1:0-10357 GCA_964574085.1 uncultured Coleofasciculus sp. | reverse complement strand
CCAACAAAACTTACCCGGATTTGGTGTTGAATTACGCTACCCTTCGGGTTCTCCTCTGGATTACAAGAAGCTTCTGCCTACGTTCTAAGGGTCTAATCTACTGGCGTTGCACAGTTAAAATGGTGGAATAGATATTACCATTGGATTGGGCGCACGTCGGTGCGCCCCTACGGTTTCCGGGGGTAAAGTTAATTCATCAAATGTAGTAAAATTACAATTAATTCCACCTTGGTCTAGCTTATACCTCATAGTCAGGTCAACACGATGGTACAAACAATTCAGGCAAAAAATGTTACATTACTTGACTTAGAAACTCGGTTTGGGCTTCAGTTTACTAAGCAGGAACAGTTTTTCCGCGAGTGGCAAGACAATCTACCCGATATTAGTGACGCCGAAAAGCAACGCCTTGATCGCATTGAAACAAACTTTTCTAACCTTTTAAAATATCCACCAACCTTAGAAAACACCGTCAAAATGGTCGTCCTAGGTCAGTTATTGGATTTGGCTGATTTTTACCAATTCCCTTTACATATCAAATCCGCAGCGTCTACCCAGATCTCCGTAGAAGATAATGGCATATTGATTAGAGGGGATATTGATGTCTTAGTATTACTAGAACGACTGTGGTTAGTCGTGATTGAGTCCAAAAAGGCAGATTTTTCTCTCGATATAGCCAGACCTCAAACTTTAGCCTATATGTTATCCAATCCCAATCCCGAACGTCCTAGTTTTGGACTAATTGCCAATGGCAGTAGTTTTCGCTTTCTCAAATTGGTACAGAATCCCTTCCCTCAATATGCCATGTCTAGAATTTTTGATATGTTTAACCCAGGTCATGATTTATATGATGTGTTAAGGATATTGAAACGCTTGAAGATGCTAGCGATGGACGATTAGTTTTCAGTCACAATAACTTCATTGAACTAATGATAGAGCGGCATAAAGTGAAGGTTTGTTGGAGTATGTTGCCACTGTTTCCCCTCATGGGTGCAGTTGGTATTATCTTTAGTCATGCCCTACCCACTGTCGCGGCTGAAGAATTAGAAGTAATACTTCAACCGGAACTCTCCCAGATAGAGACACCCGAACATCTGCTGCTTGAGCAACCTTTAACCTCACAAACTCTAAGCTCTAATCAACAAGATCAGAATCCTACAAGCACAGATGATCCAAACTTTTCACAATTGGCACAAAGAGATATCAGACCCAATCCCCGATTGGATCAGCCCGGAGCGATTATTCAAGAAATAGAAGTCAAAGAAGCACCTCCGATTCAAACGCCAGACTCAACGGAAATTCAGGTAGCGGATATTCGAGTCACAGGAAGTACTATTTTTGATGAAACTGAATTTAACCCTATTATTCAACCTTTAGAAGGAAGCCGAACTACCATTGAAGAACTCAGATCTATTGCTGATTCTATTTCCCAACTGTATTTAGAGCAAGGTTTTATTACCTCTAGAGCTGTTATTATTGAAGAGTCTTTATCCACGGAAGTTGTAGAAATTCGCGTAATTGAAGGGAGAGTGGAAGCCATTCAGATTGAAGGTACACAACGGTTAGATGAGAGTTATGTCCGTTCGCGAGTACAACTGGGGGCTGGAACACCAGTCAATACGGGTAAATTGGAAGATCAATTGCGATTGCTACGAGTTAACCCCCTATTGGAGAATGTGGAAGCCAGTTTGAGAGCAGGAACTGGTTTAGGACAGAGTATTCTAGTGGTACGTGTTACTGAAGCCGATTCTTTTGCTGGGAGTGTGTTTGTTGATAACTATTCTCCTCCTACTGTCGGTTCCGAACGTTTAAGCATCAATTTAGGCTATCGCAATCCAACTGGCATGGGTGATGAAATTTCCGGTACTTATACTCGGACGACGGCGGGTGGTGCTGAAAGTTTGCAGTTTAACTATACAGTACCAGTCAACCCAATGAATGGCACTGTGACGTTGGAGACGGAATTTGAGCGCAATGCATTTATTCGGGAGCCTTTCGAGGATGAGGATATCCAGGGAGAATCTCAGCGATATGAAATCAGCTATCGGCAACCCTTAATCCGCACCCCCCGTGAAGAATTTGCCTTATCCTTAGGCTTTAGCTTCAAAGACGGTCAAACCTTTACTTTTGCGAGTCCCAAACCTTTGAGTTTCGGCACTGATGAAGAGGGTTCGAGTCGTACTAGTGTGTTTCGATTTGGACAAGATTATACTCTTCAAGATGTATCTGGAGCTTGGGCATTCCGTTCTCAGTTTAGTCTCGGTACTAGCTTATTTGATGCCACGGTAAATGATCACCCGATTCCCGATAGTCGTTTCTTGAGTTGGTTAGGTCAGGTGCAGCGTGTGCAAATTCTTAATCCTGATAATTATTTAGTCATTGAAGCTGACCTTCAGCTAGCAACTGATAGCTTACTCCCCTCAGAACAATTGGTGATTGGTGGAGGTCAATCGGTGCGGGGTTATCGGCAAAATGTTCGGGCGGGTGACAATGGCTTTCGCTTGTCTATTGAAGACCGGATTACCCTAGAGCGAGATGGAACAGGGGTTGCGACGTTTCAACTGGCTCCTTTTTTTGATGCAGGTTATGTCTGGAATGGGGGTGATAATCCGAATTCGTTACAAGACCAAAAATTTATTGCTGGCATGGGTTTAGGAGCATTATGGGAGCCACTACCAGGACTGATTCTGCGATTGGACTACGCTTTACCACTGGTTGACCTCAACGATAGGGGAGAAAATGCCCAGGATGAGGGATTTTACTTTAGTATGAATTATCAACTACCTATTCGCCGAAGATACCAAGGAATAGACGGGGTAGGAGTAAGTGACACTGTGCTTACTCTTACCTCGAACAGTGTCAGGGAAACCCTAAAGAGAATTCAAAGCGAGATTGGAATTAATTCCGCAATTGTATTGTAAAGTATACAGTATGCCTGTGCAAGAACCGCCATAGTTATTGGTGACACAAATAACCTGTTGACGGTTCATAATCCCATGAGTAATCAAGTTCAACCGACCGTCTTGGTAATACTTCTGGAATCGAGCTGAGACGGCTTGACACCGCGTCGGAGTATCCCATTGTGAGCTGAATGAAGCATCTGAGCGCCAGCGAATCACCGGACTTTTTCCCCGTTCCGTCCAGGCAAAGGTTGTCGGTACATATCGGTTTCCTTCAGGGTCGTAGCCCTCGGCACAGATAAATTGAACCTGACTTGATTGATTCCCTTGGCTGAGAGCAATTGTCGGACTTAGCGCCGCGATTACTCCGGTTGCCAGTACTGTAACTGCTAATTTTACATTCACCACGTTCCACTACCCATTCCATTCTCGGAATACTCTAATATAATAATTTTGTCAATTTATTGAGATTAAACTTAACGAGACGGTTCAGTAGCCACAGCTCTCAAACTGTAAGCTCCTATTTCTCCTGGTGCAGATGAGCGAGCAACTACAGTATAGATGTCATCTTTAGGCAATGTCACCACAATTTTAGCATTAAAATCCCTCGGCGAAATATCATCCTTGTACGCTAATTGACTACCATCAGACTGACGCAAAATCAGATAGGGATCAAACTCTTGACTGCTCATCTCAATAGTTAATTGCTGACCCTTCCTCCCCTCAACAAGATAGCTCTAGAGCCATCCCCCAGAGAATTGCCTGATTTAAACGATTGCTAATCTCTGGAACAATTTGCTTTGGCGCAATCAAAGCCACATTATTGAGCTTGCGCTCCAGAGAAGTAGGCGGACGTTGAGCTGTCACTGCGTAATAGAGAGTAGCAGCCAGACAGTAAACATCTACTGTTGGTTCTCGACTCCCTTTAGCAAGCTGTTCATAGGGAGCAAAGCCCCGGTTTCCTGCATCGCCCGTTGACGTTTGGGTTGAGGGAGTCAACTCTTTAGAAATACCAAAATCAATTAAAACAGCTTGACCATTTTCACATAAAATAATATTTCCCGGATGAGCATCTCGATGTACCAATCCTGCCTGATGAATAAATGCCAAAGCTTCTCCAATTTGACAGATACATCTCACAGCTTCTCGTTCCAGAAGTCGTCCGCTTTGCTTCACAACATCAAACAAATTTTTTCCGGAAACAAAATCCATAACTAAACAGTAAGTATCACCATCCCGGAATAAGTCACGGACTGCCACAATATGAGGATGATGAGTTTCCGACAATCTAGCTAGAATCTGTCCTTCCTTAATAAAGCGCTCAACATATTTGTCGTAATCTGCTTCATATTTCAGATACTCATTCGGTGTCTTGATCACAACAGGCTGATCAAGAGATTCATGCACCGCCTTGTAGGTTATGCCAAAACCTCCTTGACCAAGAACCTCTTCAATGATGTATTTACCAGCTTTTAATTGTTGTCCCTTTTTCCATTTCATAAAAAATAGTTTCAGAACAGGATATCGTTTTTTTAGTCAATAGTTAATGGATTTATTTTTTTATGAGACGGCATTGTTGTCACCTCTCGTTAGGGTGTTTTACTAGGTGACTGAATTGAAGCTGGCGGTGATTCAGACTTAGGAATACTCATCCAGGCAGCAATTCCTGACAATAAGGTTCCCATGGCTGCGACTGCTGCCCAAAACACTGTCCAATTGAATTTAGACTCTGAGACAGAGGGTTTAGGGTCTGAAGTTGTGGGACTTAACTTTAAGGAATCAAGCCATTCGGGTATTGACGAAGGTCGATCTCTTGCTTCCAATTCCATTGCCCAGAGAACTGCTCGATTAACGCGATTACTAATTTGAGGATTAATTTCTTTTGGTGGAATTAGACGCTCATTTGAAAGCTTACGTTTTTGAACGCTAACAGGCAATTTACCTGTTAATAAAACATAAAGGGTAGCACCCAAGGAATAGATATCAGTATATGCACCCCGTTCGGCTTGTCGAGAATAGAGTTCTAGGGGGGCAAAACCCTCAGCAATTTCTTCGGTACGAGTCACAGTTAAATCGTTGTCAAATTCTCGTGCCAACCCAAAATCAATCAGCACCGCTTCAGCTTTGCCAGCCCGTACCATAATGTTTTGTGGCTGAATATCGCGATGTAGCAAGCCATTCTCATGAACGACAATCAGAGCATCACTAATCTGCTGGATATAACATAACGCTTCCTCTTGAGGCAAAATAGGCTGGGCGCGGCTATCTAAATCCACCCCGTCAATATACTCCATGGCAATACACCACACCCCATTTTCTTGAAAGGGTTCCTCAGCCTTGACAATATGGGGATGTTTGCACTTAGCCAGTTTGACGGCTTCTTGCACAAACACTTGCTGTAATCGGTCAAAGTCTGGTCGGTTCAGTGATTCATCGTTCGGTGTTTTAATCACAACCGCCTCACCATCTTGATCCCTGGCAAGGTAGGTGAGACCAAACCGCCCATGCCCTAACACTTTCTGAATCGTATATTTGCCGCCGTGCAACTGCTGTCCGGGTGTCCACACCATTGCTCAAAACGCTCAACTCCTGTTGAGTTAATTTTGACACACTCATCCAGCAGTGAAACGTTAACCCAAATCTCTCACTCCCCAATTTTTCGGGCAATCTCCGCCAAGTCTAACAGTTGTAGCCGTCTACTCCCATACGTTTGGTGGGCATTGCATATCCTAAAGGGTAAGATGTCAGGAGTATCCCGTGTTGCAATGCCCACCCTACAACTTTATATTGGGGGTGGAGAAGCAAAAAAAAATCACCTTCGAGTTACCGCCCAATGTCAAAATTGTCCCCAATATAAATGAATTATTAGGCGGAATTGCCTTGTGGCGAGATTAATTTTTCCTAATTGTTTACCCATGTAGGGGCGGGTTTATGGACTTTCATTACGCTATTGATAATAACGTTGCTTCAAAACCCGCCCTTTTTCAATTGTCGTGACTAAATAACCATTCATGAATGCTGAGGAATTAAAAGTGGAGGAACACTTTGTTACTCCTCAAGAACGAACAGGCATCAAATTACTTGCATTATTTGAACCGGAAATTTGGTTAGTTGTCGATGGAAGTTATCTACCGTCACAGAATAGTGCTGGGGCTGGAGTGGTTATCCTGAAACGCCTCTCTCAGCAGGAGAAACAATCTGAGGCAAATTTTTCCATTGATTGGCAACACTATAGCTATCCACTAGAAAATTGTAGTAATTCAACAGAGGCTGAAATTTTAGCCGCCATCAAAGGTTTAGAACTCGTCGCATCAATGGCTGGACAAAAACGAATTCATTTAATCAGTGATCACTATACCGTTAGCACTCTTCCTACCCAGCTTTTAGTCATCGAGTTAGGACTCAAAAATGCCAAACGTTACACTAAAGAGATGGAAAAGTCTCCCTTACGAGAATTAGCCGATCTTTACTTACAATTGCAACCCTGTCAAATCCTATCTCTACAAGACATACAACCCGAAGGATTTAATCTACTGTTACTTGCGTCCCATCAAGCCACTCACAAGTTAGCCGCTAAAGCAGCGATGAGCATTTCCAGTAATAGCTGATATAAGCTAAGTAGGTGGACACAATTAAAGTTAACGGTTGAGATTAGGGAACAGGGAACGGAGAACAGGGAACAGTAAGGGTTTGAGGTCGGTTTACTTGCACTTAATACAGTACCGTTTTCTTTTGTCCGACTACTTATGTTCGTAGTTGCGCTGTCTTCGCCATAAACGCTGCGGTACTGACTACAAACTTAATTCAACTTAGGTTACCTAATGCTGATATTCCTGAAAATAATAGTGATCAAGGTAGTGAAACCCAACAAAGATTACCAGGTTTGGGTGTTGGGTTTCGTTCCTCAACCCAACCTACGACTTAACTTAATTGGCTAAATATTTTATAGTATAATGTTCTTCCATTCCATCGCCTTTTCTTCAGCAAATATTCTCAGATGCCGAATATTGGTTGTCGCTATCAAAACAGTACGTCCGGGAAATTCTTGACTCAAGAGATTCCATTGAGCAGAAATAATCATATCTGCATCAATGTTTTGAGCATCCGCTGTAGGTATATGGCTTTGGCGTGACTCAGCCCAAAACTCTGCCGCTTTTTGCATTACTTCTTTTGTTAGTGGCAGAAACTCAATTACATCTCGTAGATTATCTAGAAGTCTTACACCCTCACTTTTTATCCGAATCAACTCTCGCCTAACTTCATAATCAGAAATTTCAGAAGCCACTACATAAACGGATTTAGACAGTAGGGAATACAGCCATTCTGTACATTGATATATTTCATTCGTTTCCGCTTCTGATACATCCTGAATCGGATTAACCAGTAATCCCAGCACTCCAGAGTCTAAAAGAACTATCACGTTATGAATTACGTTTATTGCGTTTGCTTTCAATCTCTTTCATTCTTGCCTTAGCCCAAGCCATTGCTGGTTGATTTTTTTCTAATTGTTCTTCGGGAGTACGTCCCAAATGTTTTAACCAACTAGGTTGTACTTGTTCGACTAGAAGTTTAAGTTGCAAACTATCATCAAGCTCTGGGACTACAATTTTTATAGGTTGCTTCAAGCATACTGATAAAAAAATTGTGAATCGATAAGAGACTTCTTGGGGAATAGGTAAGAATTTATTGGTTTTTATCTGCTTCAGAGCAAAACCAACCAAGTTTCGGAAAAATCTTAGCAGGGCTTCATCTGCTTCTTTTAAGTTATATCCCTCTAAAATATTTGAAATTAACATGGAGATATCCCAATACATATCATCTATATAACTTTTGTGAAAAATCTCCCATTCTCGATAGTCTTCCTGGTTATTATCAGCTATAGCTTTTGCGAACTTAAGCAGAGATTCATAAGCTATGGATAGTTTCTCTTCTTCATACTTTGTTGGCTCTCGTACCTCACAGTGATTCTCTTGTTCAATGACAGGCAGAATAATTAGCAAAGAGTTGACAATAGCCTGACGTAATCTATAACTAAAAATACCACCATCAGCCCATGATAGTAGGCTGCCGTCTATTTGCCCTGTCACTCCGGGAAATCCCAATACTCTTTGATAGGCGATGAGAATGTTTCGACGTTCTGCTATGGGTACTTCCTGATAAAGAAACGGAAGGATAGGTTTTAGTTCATTAGTTAAGCCATATAGTTCATGTAACTGTATACTGATAGTATTTTCTTGTTTGTCTTCCATTTTGACGCTTCCTTATCTATAAAGGGGGGTATTGCTTGAAAAAATCTTAACAGATTCCCTAAAAACAAACTACCAATCAGGTGATTCTCCAGTCAGCCTTAGCCAAGCAGATCGGGTTTCCATATCGCATCAGAAGCAAAGGGTATTAAGGTATAAATAAACTTTTGTAACAAAGGCTTGACTCTGGAGCCGGAATCCTTCACCATGTTTCGGAATTTGATCACAACTGGGGTCATTGATCCTCGCCAATTTTCTCTGGACAAAGTACGCCAACAAGTCGCTAAATTTCTTAACATTCCCCTCCAGCAAATCTGGGTCAAGCTAGCCGAATCCCGTGCTATCTTTGTCAGTTATCGCAATTTGCCCCTTTGGATTGACGCAGGATTGGCGGCGATTGGGCGCTGTACCTCTCGTTCCCAGCTTGATGAATTAGGGGAAATCCTCCGCCGCGAACGCGACTGGTATGATCAGCATGACCAACCGGAAGCCGTGCAACCCTGGCGTCAGGCGTGGGCAAAACAGGCTAAATATCTCAGAGACGAGGACGAACGCCTGAAACCCATTCGCGCCCACGAACAAGCGGCAGAGGATTGGTATGGGGCTTGGGAACGGGTACTCTACTGTTGCCGAGATTTTAACCGACTTCAGGGATTAGCCCCAGCAATTAATCAACAAAGTCAAGAGTTTCAGGATTTACCTGAGATTATGCAAAAAATGCAGCAATTGTGGCATCAGCGCTGGCAAGAATTATCGGGTGCGATCGCGTAGTTTGTCGTCAGCGCTGTCTTCGCTTCTGGCACGCTTCGTGTCTACTACTAACCAAGGATAGATGACAATAGCTGACATTCGGTCTCGCTTGCGGTTTAATTGTCAGAGTGAACGCTGTAAACGTTAATACAGTTGTCGCTCCACCCATGCTGAACGTATAAATAATCGGTTTAGCCCTTGGAAGTCAGCAGGATGGCAGGTCAAACCCAGAGGAGAAAGGGAAACATGAATAGCAATCCATCCAATCCTGCGGCAAATGGTGGTAAAACTATAAATATTGCTGATATCTTGGCACTTCCGGAACGTCAACGGCAAATTGCTCTGTTTATCCGTCGCGAGGAAGGGCATACGCTACCCGAAATTGCCGATCATTTGAATGAAGACGAACAGGCGATCGCTATAGAACTCGATGAGTTAGTTCAAGAGGGTTTCGTCCGAGAAATACAAGTAGAAGGCATTCCCCGTTACTACCGCAGTGAAATGAGACGACAAGGTAGCCAGTTTTCCGAGATGATTCAGCAAGCGCTGACACCGGGAAAACCTCTGTCTATGATTGTGAATCCCTCTGGGGATGCGCCAATTACACCCGGTTCGACGTTTGAGTTGTGCGTCACGATTACCAATGAGGGGAATCAAAGTGCCTTAATCGATATCTATATCGATGAAACCTCCCAATCCCTGCACCAGTGGTGTATTTCCCCCTACGAACGTCTGGCGTTAGGGCGGGGTCAAAGTAGTGAGGTGGTGTTCCAGATTCCGGTGCCACTGGATGCGACACCGGGCACCTATAATTATCTGCTGATGGTTGATGCCCAGCAGCATTACCCAGAAGATACACCCATCCAGCATCAAGCACGGCTGCAAGTCTTGCCTTTTGTCCAGGAAGCCGTTCGGGTTAATGATCCCACCTTCTCTCTACTCCCGATCACCAGTTCCGCCGCCCCAGCTTTGGTGCAACCGGGAGAACCCTTAGAGGTTCAGGTTTTGGTTCACAACCGTTCCGATCGCGTGGATCGATTTCGCTTAACTTGTCCGGATTTAGCCCCGATTTGGTATAAGGTGATGTACCCGGAAGGCTATACCGACACGGGGGTGGTGCGGGTGATGGATGGCTTGGAGTTGAATCCGGGTGAAAAGGGTCAAATTCAGTTAACGATAACCCCACCCGCAGATACCTGGGCGACAATCTATTCCCCCACGGTGCGCCTCTATTCCCTGAATAATCCCGACTTGGTGCTACTCGATGCCATTTACCTCCAGGTAATGCCGATTTACCTGTTAAATGTGGAGTTAGTCACCTTGGTGGGTAAAGTCAGTAATCAGTCTGGTGTTTTCGAGTTACAACTGTACAACGCTGGCAATATTACCCGCGACATCGCCCTCATCGCCAAAAGTGCCGATGGCGATGATCTATGTACCTATACCCTGATGCCCACCCAAGTT
>CAZNNK010000138.1:0-10392 GCA_964574085.1 uncultured Coleofasciculus sp. | reverse complement strand
CCATCTTCCCCATCTCCCTCATCTCCCCCATCTTCCCCATCTTCCCCATCTCTGGCAATCTTGGCGAAAGAAGGCACAGATTAGGCTTAAGATTGGGTAGTTTCCCCCGTGGGGTTGACTACCGACTACCTTCTGACACATGAGTGAAGGATCACATCGCATTCAGACGAGTCGTCTGATACTATTTACGACGCTTTGGCTAACCTTATTTATATTATCGGTTAAAGTTTCTGCGGCTTGGGCGACGCGATCGCTGAGTCTTATGGCAGAATCGATGCAGACGTTACTGGTTAGCTTCAGTACCCTGCTGAGTTTATATAAGCTAATCGCCCATGAACATCCCATCCGGCGATCGGTGTATGGTCATGGTAAATGGGAAACCATGATCCTATTCTTACTGATTGGCTTTTTTGGGTTTACCGGATTCAATGTCTGGGGAATGTCAGCGCAACAATTATTAAACCAACCCTCAGACGACTGGCTAACGTTTCCGGTGCGGGTGAGTTTACCCCTGATTCAATTACTCACCGTTGTGATCATTACCAGTTTAGGATTGGCATTAGTTGGACGGTATCAAGGGAAACAACTGAGAAGTGCTGCTTTAGGGTTTAATGCTCGACAACTATTATTAGATGTTTGCCTGACTCTGGTTGTATTCTTGGGACTTTTGGGCGTTGAGGCGGGTTGGGCTTGGCTGGATGTGGTGTTAGCCATTGTCCTAGTTCCCGTGGCGGTGAGGAATTGCTGGCAAGTGATCAACTGGCAATTTCCCCTACTGGTTGAGCAAACCGCGATCGCTCCCGAAATTCTAGCGCAAATTGCTCATCAAGTGGGCGGAATTACCCACTGTTATCATATTCAATCACGGGGAGTTGTCGGGCGGTATGTGTATATTCAAATGCACCTGATCATTCATCCTGAATTTGCTGGCGTCACTTCTTTACTGGTGGAACGAATTAAGGGCATGATTGAGGACGAATATGGTCCGGTGCAGGTAACGTTTTATATTGATGATGACGTTACGGTAGCGGCAAATCATCAGCGTTCAGGGTTTATGTCTGATCAGAATCACGATAATCCCAATAATCCTGAGTTCGGCGATTGGTAATTTGTCAAAACACTGATTTCACGGATTTATTGGAGAGAGAGGGGTCGGGAAGTGAAAGGTTAGTGACACTGATTTCACGGATTTATTGGAGAGATAGTGACATCAGGTTGAAAACCTTCCTGTTAGTAGTAACACCCGCCCCGACAAAAGATGTTTTATCGGAACGTCTCTGCTTCCCCTGCTTCCCCAGCTTCCCCAGCTTCCCCTGCTTCCCCTGCTTCCCCTGCTTCAACCATCTCCCTCATCTCCCTCATCTCCCTCATCTCCCTCATCTCCCTCATCGTCTTCATCCGGAAGCGTAATATTATACTTTTTTAATTGCTCCTGTAACTTGGCTTCCCGTCTCTCCATGTCTTGCTCCTGGGATTTTAATTGAATTTCCAAGGCTTGAATGTTTTCGCGACGGGCTTCCATTTCAGCACGCTGGCGGGTTAAATCTTGACTTTGTAATGTCAAATCTTGTCGCCATTGTTCAGTGCGGGTCACTTCTTCCTGCAAAAACATGGGCGTAATTCCGATAGTTAAATATCGGTGGACAAAGTTTAAAACCCACTCCTTGGCAGGTTGCATCGTCACAACTTCCTTATCGTCCGACATATCGACCAACACTAACGAGCCTTGATGAAAGGAGTTCGCATTTGGCAACGAAATGCTTTCTGGTGGATTAATGACTGCCCAACAATCATCCGATTCTTGACGGGCTAACAATTGGAGTTCAATGCTGCCGTCTTTGTCTTTGTTTTGCACTTCACCCAGATGTAGCATAGCCTGTTAGTTGTTGGTCGTTAATGAGCAAGGAATTGATTTTCACGAAGGAATAATGTATCATCTTTTCATAGTCGCTTTAGGCGATCGCGCAAAATTTCGGCTTGATGCAGAGACTCACTCAATGCCTCCTTCGCACCCTGGACAATATGAGCAGGGGCTTTATTGACAAAGTTGGGATTCGCCAAACGACTTGACAGAGATTTGACTTCAGCGTCGATTTTACTGAGGTCTTTTTCTAACTTAGCGCGAAGTGTTTCAACATCCACTAAACCCGCTAGAGGAATAATCACTTGAACCGTACCCGTTACGCCTGCCATCGTGTTTTTCAGGTCTTCGGTTAAGGCTGGCACAATGGTTAAGGTATCGACTTTGCCTAAGTCTTGCAGGTAAGATTCACCCTTCTGTAGAATCTCTCGTTCATCCGGATTTTCACTTTGCAAAATCACCGGGGCTTTTGTCTTCGGTTTCACACCCGCTTCTGCACGCAGGTTACGGATGGTGCGGATTGCGCCAATGAGTAACTCGAACTGCTTTTCTAGGTCTTGATTGATGGGAAATGCACCCGGTTCGGTTTCCGAGTCGGGTAGCGCGGGATAGGGTTGTCGTGCTAAACACTCGTCTGTTTTTTGAGTTAAGGTATGCCAGATTTCTTCGGTAATGTGTGGCATAAACGGATGTAGCAGTTTCAGGATACCATCGAGGACGTGCGCCAGGGTTTGCTGGGCGATTTGCCGCGATTGCGTTCCCTGCTGGCGTAACCGTTGTTTAACCAGTTCAATATACCAGTCACAAAAGTCGCCCCAGATAAAGTCATAGAGTCCCTTGGCGGCTTCTCCTAAACCGTAATTATCTAAATCCTGACGGGTTTGAGTAACAACTTGGTAAAAGCGCGAGAGAATCCAGCGATCGCTTAATTCTAATGTATCCCGTTCCTGTGCCAATGGCGAACCTAAGGCTTGGGGGGGTTTCCCATCCAGATTCATCATCACAAACCGCGCCGCATTCCACAGTTTATTGGCAAAGTTGCGCGAGGCTTCTACGGATGCGGATTCATCGGTCTGACGATTATACTCTAAACGAATATCTTGACCTGCACCCGCGACTTCCCGGATTAAGGTATAGCGCAGCGCATCGGTTCCATATTTCTCGATCAGAAGCAGCGGATCAATACCATTATTTGCCGACTTGGACATCTTTTTGTTATTTTCATCCCGGACTAAGCCGTGGATATAAACGGTTTGGAATGGCATTTGATCGGTAAAATATCCGCCCATCATCGTCATCCGGGCGACCCAGAAAAAGATGATATCAAAGCCTGTAACTAATACGGTGGTGGGATAGTACGTCTCTAAATCTGGCGTCTGTTGGGGCCAACCCATGGTGGAGAAGGGCCACAAGCCGGAGGAGAACCAAGTGTCGAGGACATCGGGGTCTTGGATGAGCTTGACAGATTCGCCAAATTGTGATTTGGCTTTTTCTAAGGCTTCGGCTTCACTATGAGCCACGATAAAGGGAGTATGATCGGTAATTTCGCCGCCCGTTTCACTGACGGCATACCAAGCGGGAATTTGATGTCCCCACCAAAGTTGGCGAGAAATGCACCAGTCTTCTAGTTTAACTAACCAGTCTCGGTAAACTTTTGTCCAGCGATCGGGGACAAAAGTGGGAGAATTCTGCTGATCCAGCCATTCCAGGGCTTTATCCGCCAGGGGACGAATCTTAACGAACCATTGGGTGGATAATAGGGGTTCAACCGGGACTTTACCGCGATCGCTATAGGGAACGGTATGATGGTAGTCTTCAACTTTAACTAGACATCCATCCGCCTCAAGGCGCTGCACCACATTTTTCCGGGCAACAAATCGGTCTTGTCCTTGAAACTCGCCCGCATTTTCATTCAGCGTGCCATCTTTATTCAGAATATTAACAAAGGGCAAGTCATGGCGTTTACCCATCTCAAAGTCATTGGGATCATGGGCGGGTGTAACTTTGACGCATCCCGTCCCGAAACTAGGGTCAACCAACTCATCCCCCACCACGGGAATCTCTCGCCCCATAATCGGCAAGGTCAAGGTTTTGCCAATTAAATGCTGATAGCGTTCATCCTTAGGATTCACCGCCACCGCCGTATCCCCCAGCATGGTTTCTGGTCGAGTTGTCGCCACTTCCACTGACCCATTCCCCTCAGTCAGGGGGTAACGAAAATGCCACAGATGACCATTAACCTGCTTATTTTCCACCTCCAAATCCGAAACCGCCGACTGGGACTGGGGACACCAATTCACCATATACTCACCTCGGTAAATCAGTCCGGCGTCATAGAGTTGGACAAAGGCTTCAATCACCGCATTAGACAACCCTTCATCCATGGTGAATCGTTCCCGCGACCAATCCACCGACACCCCCAAGCGACGCAATTGGTTAACAATCCGTCCCCCGGAGTCTTCCTTCCATTGCCAAGCGCGATTCAGATAAGTTTCCCGTCCCACATCTTGACGAGTTTTGCCTTCAGCCTTCAGTTGTCGGTCTAAAATCGTGGACACGGCAATACTGGCATGGTCAGTCCCCGGTAACCACAGGGTATTACAGCCTTTCATCCGGTTGTAGCGAACCAGGATATCCATAATCGTTTGTCCCAAGGCGTGACCCATGTGCAGGCTACCGGTGACGTTGGGCGGTGGAATCACCATCGAATAAGGTTCGCCACCTTGTTCTGGGTGGGCTTGAAAGACACCTTGTTCTTCCCAAAACGTCTGCCATTTAGCTTCGGTCGTGGTTGGGTCGTATTGAGTGGGTAAGGAGGGAGTGGTTGCTGTCATGCTGGAATCTTGGGTTTTACGTTCAATTTTGCCATATCCGATGACGGGGTTTGGGGTTCAGGGAGATTGTTCTCCTAAATCGGGTCACTGACCCTGACGAAGGACGAATGACAAATGACAAATTTCTCCGGACTGAAGTCTTGTTATTTTTTCAGACCACGGTAAGATATAAAAGCCTCATGCCAAGACCCGATTATACATAAGCAAGAGGCAATTGCCTTTGTGCCACTTTGGTGTTAGCTGATGAAACACACCCTTTCAGTTTTAGTCGAAGATGAAGCTGGCGTTTTAACTCGCATCGCTGGTTTATTTGCCCGTCGCGGCTTCAATATTGAAAGTCTTGCCGTCGGTCCTGCGGAAAAAGTGGGAATTTCACGGATTACGATGGTAGTGCCTGGGGATGAGCGATCAATTGAGCAACTCACCAAGCAACTCTACAAGCTGATCAACGTGATCAAGGTTCAAGAGATTACCACCACGCCTTGTGTTGAGCGGGAATTGATGCTGATCAAAGTGAATGGAAACAGTTCCACGCGATCAGAGATCATTGAACTAGCCCAAGTTTTCCGGGCGCGGGTGGTAGATATTGCCGAGGATTCCCTGACGATTGAAGTTGTGGGAGACCCGGGAAAAATGGTAGCGATCGTCCAGATTTTGAGCAAGTTTGGACTGCGAGAAGTTGCCCGGACAGGAAAAATTGCCCTGATCCGCGAATCCGGTGTCAATACCGAATATCTCAAGTCCCTGGAAGCCAAAGTCTAATCGAGAACTAGAACACCAGTCCAGTCATCAAAATCGAGACGAGAATCTCTCAAAAACCGTAACAAAAACCACAAAATCTCCCCCTTTTGTAGAGACGTTCCGGCGGAACGTCTCTAATCTAGAACCCCGATCAATCTGAACCTGTAGAGACGCGCCATGGCGCGTCTATCGCTATGGAAACGGGGAACCGAACCCTATTCACGAATCTGGTTGCTCGATCGCCTGTGCCACCTGTAGCGCCTCAATCAGTTGCGCCATAGCATATTCTAAATGAGCGCCAGCATCAACCGCGACCCACCCATTGGTGGTGTGATGACGCCATTCAAAGTGGAGGTGGGGACCCGTAGAAAATCCAGTGCTACCTACAAGTCCGATCACATTTCCCTGATCCACCGATTCACCCGGTTCCACAAAAACTTCTGATAAGTGAGCATAGCGGCTTTCCTGCGTTCCTTCCTCATGACGCAAAATGACCGTCAGTCCGTAGCCGCCTAAGAAGTCAGCCGTAGCCACTTCACCCGGAGCCACCGCCAACACAGGTGTACCCGTCGGCGCCGCGATATCGGTACCGGAATGGAAGCGTTCCGTTCCCGTAATCGGATGTGTCCGCCACCCGAATACAGAACTAATTGCGGCTGGAATCGTTAAGGGAAAGATAAAACTCGCATTACCAACGATAGGACGACCTACGGGACGGTTAGAGAAATTGTAGTACGTCAGACCCGTAGGAGAGGTTTTGGCTGATGGCGCTGGGGATAGAGAAGAAACAGGAGGACGGCGTGTAAACTGTCTTCCCCCAGGATTACGAGAGGTGGCAACCCGTTGCACGGAACGAACTGGGCGTCTCACACTCGCATTGACCGCAACTGGCGGTGTCGGAAGCCGAGTTCCGGTGGTTGTTCTTCCCTGGGGTTGAGGTTGAGTTCGTCCTGCATAAACCGTGCGGGAAGGTGGTGCAACTTGACCCCCACAGCTTCCACTCGTCAGTCGTCCGTTGTGCGACACAGTTTGACAGCCTGTTGACCGCTCCGTCACCACCACCCTAGGTTTCTCAGTCCCCCGTGTTGCTCCCAGACTGTAGTTTGTCGGATCAATATAACTATTATTCGGTGCGCCTGGGGTTTGAGTCGCCGTCTGAGCCGGGGAAGGATTAACAATAACTTTTGGGGGTTTGGCTAAGGTAGCGGGAGCCGGAATGGATAAATCCGGCGCGTTAAGTCTCGGTTTTGCTACTGGGGGCGTCGCTGCTCTCGGTGTGGGTGCAGCCGGAGCCGGGGCGGGAGGCTTACTAACAGTGACAGGTGCAGGGGCTGCGGGTTTAGGTGCTGGAGCTGGAGGGCGATAAGCAGGTTTCGGTGCAGGGGCTGGGGAAGCCGGAGGGCGATAGGCAGGTTTCGGTGCAGGGGCTGGCGGTGCAATAGTCGCTTGTGGCGCAGCAGGTTTAGGCTGGGCGGGAGGGGCTGGGGGCGGTGGAGTAAATTTAATCGCAGGGGGAGCAGACGGTGCGGCTGGGGCTGCGCCTGTGTCGATGGGTGCATCAGTTTGAGCAACGACTAAACCACTACTGAGAAAACCCAGTCCTCCCATTACACTAATGCTCTGCTTCAGCCAAGGATACCGATAAAATACGCCCGTTGGGGTGGAATTGGCGGCAGTTTCTTTATTCATTTTTGACTCACTCCTCATGGCTCACTCTCAATCAATATTGAGTAAAATTTTCAGTCAATTTAAGGGAATTTAATTAGACGAGAACACCGATTTATTCATCCAAACAACTCATTCAAGGCGCGTCTTGAGAATAACCCAGACTCATTGTACCGGGCTTGAGGTGAATTTCGGGGCTAATGGCGGTGTCAGTATTTGTATCCATTGCCTGAGCTGAGTTTAAGCCAACTCTTAAATCACCCGTTGACGTGACGCCTTTAACGATGCCACGATGTCCATTGACCTGAATCGAGGCTCCCTGATGAAACAGTAACCCTTGATAGGACAACCGTAAATTCTCAATGCCTGATTCTACCCCGTAGTGATACCCCGATCGCAATCCCTGGATCACGATGGCGGCTAACATTTCCAGGGAGATTACGGATAGACTCATGGATTGAGTCGCAAAAAAGGATTGTAAATTAATCCCTGTTTCTGGCACAGGATTACTCCAGTTAATGCCTACACCAATCACCGCTTTCGTAATTTGCCCCTGAGACAGTCGAGTTTCGGTGAGAATCCCCCCCAACTTATAGCCCAATAACAGCAAGTCATTGTGCCATTTAATCAATACAGGAATACCATAGCATCTCAACGCCATAGCAATGCCCCAAGCGCTGCACATCGTTAGCTGGGCGCTATCGCAGGCTTCCACATTCGTAGTTAAAGCCAAGGATAAGTATAGCCCACCCGGAGCAGATTGCCATTGCCGTCCCCACTGTCCTCGTCCGGCGGTTTGTTGAGCCGCGATAACAACGGTAGGTAATGTTGTGCCTCTATCCAGCAATTCCCAGAGGGTTTGATTAGTAGAGGATAGGCTGTCAAATAAATAGATCGCAAGCTCCCCGATATCTTGAAGTCCTGGGAGTTTAGAGTGGGATAGCTGTTGCGTGACGGTTTGGAGGGCTATTTCCAGAGCTTGTTGATCAAGTACCACTACGGCTTAAAGATTAGCTAAGCTAGCCCATTGTACTCCTGACCTTCCCTTAATGGAATAGTGTTTCCTATTGTCAATTTTCTGGGACACAGCAGACAATGAACAATGAACCAGTAGCTTGCTTGGCGCTTCGCGATTACCTACCATGAACCATGAACAAAAATCAATGCATACGTGGCACTGGCAAACGTGGAACAACTTACCGTATCTAACCTGTAGCCTTCTCAAACCTTGGCGTCACGGCTTCTTCACCTCAGCCTTTTCCCCTCGTCCCCCTGACCAAATCGTTGAAGCCTTGCAGCCTGAAGCGGATGTTTATCGGGTACGCCAAGTGCATGGCAATACTGTCTTGACCCCCTCGGAAATTGTCAGTTCAGTCAGTCAACAGGAGAGTCAGACACCGGAAAAGCCAGAGGCTGATGGTATCCTCACCGAACAATCCCAGCAAGCGGTGTGGGTATGTACGGCTGACTGTACGCCTGTGCTGATTGGCGATGAACAAACGGGACAAGTCGCGGCGATTCATGCGGGATGGCGAGGAACAGCAGCTCGAATTGTGCCAAATACGATCGCGCGATTCCTGGAAACAGGTAGCCGTCTAGACAATCTTAGGGTTGCCATGGGACCTGCGATCGCGCCAGAAGTGTATCAAGTGTCGGAAACCGTCGCCATAGAAGTCGGTTCTAGCATTATCCCTACGGATAAAACAGATACGTCTGAATCGATTTTGGATGAATTACAGCAGCTTACCTATTCCCCAATTTTTGAAGATCCCCATCCAGGGCGAGTACGGTTAGATGTACGGCGGGTAAACGCTATACAACTCGAACAACTCGGCTTCCAGGATCAACAAGTCGCGATCGCGCCTCACTGTACCTATCAGCAACCGGAGTATTTTTTCTCCTATCGTCGCACTCAGCAAAAAAAGGTGCAGTGGTCAGGAATTGTGAGTAAATAGGGGGTGCTGAATAAGTTTTGTGGTGGGGAATAGGGAATGGGGAATGGGCAATAGGCAACAGTTTCAATATTCATGCAGCAAACCCTAAATAAGATTGTAGGGGCGCATAGACGTGCGCCCTTTACGAGGAAAAACAAATGACCAATGACCAATTACCAATTACCAATTACATGTCCGATGCTGTCGTTTGACCAATAAACGGTGACAGGTAAGCCACTAACGCCCCTAGCGCAAACGCCAAGACATTCCGGAATAAAGGCAACCATTCAGCCGTCCGAGTGACAACAGGACCGATTCCGAAAGCAATGAAGAGAATACCCCACAAAGGAGAAAAGATTAACGCCCATTGCCAAGCCACAAGTTGTCCATCTTTGCGCGGAATCGCGGCAAATCCCAAAACGACACCCCCAACTAAGGAAGTAATCAGGGTGAGAATCCACTGTTCTTGAGGCAAGCCCGGAACAACCCGACATCCACCCTTATTGAGGCAGGTTTTAACCGTGTCTAATGCATTGACAATTGCCTGATTTTCCCCATTCTCGCGCACAAAGTAGAGGTTGCCAAAGCGTGTCTGTAACTCGACCCAAAAGGTACGGGGTAGAAATTGATATAAATCGTCGCCCACATTAAAGCCCAACAGATTACCGCCGCGTGGGTCAGCAATCAATAAAACGCTTTTATCATTGAGTCCCCAGTAATCCCGCACCGCTAAACCCGGTGTACGGTCATATTGGGTGAGTACCCGCAGTTTCCAGCCTGTTTGTGCCTCAAAGGTTTCTATGTCTTGAATTAAGGCTTCCTCTTGAAGCTGAGGCAGCAGATTCGCCAAGTCAATAATCGGCGTCTGGGTTTCCGGGAGTAGGTCAGGGTTGTTATAAGCCTGGGCAGATGGTGCGATCGCCCAAACCGAGCCAGCTATACAAAATGATGCCAAGATTACCAAAAATCGTTTGAAAAGATCCAGCATTGCGGTACACAGAACAATGGACAGGGGTGAGATATCTTAAACGGGAGATAAGGTTAGGTTAAGGTACAAGTTTCTTTACACTTGTTTACTTTACTCTAATATTTGTCATTTGTCATTCGTCATTGGTCATTCGTCATACTCGCGAAGCGAGAAGCAAGCTACGTAATTTGTGATAATTGAACAGTTAGGTCAGGGCGGGTTTAGTTATATCAGGGTGAAAACGAAATGTTAGTGGTAAAACCCGCCCCTACATAAAGATGTTTCATCGGAATGTCTCAGCTTCCCTAACTTCCCCAACTGCCCCCGCTCCCTCTGCTCCCCCAGCTCCCCCAGCTCCCCCAGCTCCCCCAGCTCCCCCAGCTCCCCCAG
>CAZNNK010000137.1:9160-10517 GCA_964574085.1 uncultured Coleofasciculus sp. | reverse complement strand
GTAATGATGTTCTGCAAGCCAAAGCGGGTGATGATTTTGGAGATGGCGGCGCTGGAGATGATGTTCTCTCCGGAGACGCGGGTCAAGATAACCTATTTGGCAACCTGGGAAATGACCTCCTCGACGGGGGTGAGGGTGAAGATGCCCTCGATGGTGGCGACGGGGATGATATGCTCTTTGGCGGGGATGCTAATGATGCCCTGTTCGGTCAACTGGGTAACGACTTCCTCGACGGTGGTGATGGCAATGATTACCTCGATAGTGGTGAGGGAAACGACCAAGTTTTTGGCGGCAATGGCAATGATATGCTCTTGAGTAACCTTGGTGCTGATTTTCTCCGAGGTGGCGCAGGAGATGACCTTCTAGAAGCAGGAGAAGGCAATGATATTCTATTTGGTGACGCTGACAATGATACCCTCACAGGCGGTGCAGGTGATGACCTAATTCGAGGCGATACCGGGGATGACTTACTGGATGGTGGTGTCGGAAATGACGGCTTATTTGGGGGTAGTGGTGCTGATCAGTTCCTATTGCGAATGGGTGAAGGAATGGATATGGTCTTTGACTTTAATGATGGGGAAGATTCCTTCTTGCTTTCTGATGGTTTAACCTTTGCCCAACTAACCATTACCACCAGCAGTTTTAGTACCTTAATTCAGGTTCAATCCAGTGGAGAGTTGTTAGCCACCGTGTTTGGTGTATCGGCTAATTTAATTACTGCGGCTGACTTTACGGTCACTTAGGGTTAATCGGCTAATTCTGCCGAGGGGGGAAGACATCCAGAAAAACATGGTAGAGACGTTCCAGGCAACGTCTCTACAATTGCAAGCGGGTTTTGGATAACGGATGCTGTCAATTTTATGTAGTTTTATTTATCAGTGTAAAAAATGTTATCAAAATGGCAACACTTGCTTGTGCCGTGAATAACATAGAGATAAAGGAATTTATGGACTAATTAAAATCATGAATACTCTTCAAAAAATTGAAAAAATTATTACACCTATTTCCTGGGTATGGTTAATAGGGTTAGGAAGTCTAATCATTCTGCGGGATGGATGTCCACCAATTTGCATACCAATACCGTGGCCAGAACTTCCAGATATTTGGATTGTTGGCTTAGGGTTTGTGTCGGTTTTGTTTGGAATAGTCGGAGCAATAACTAAGACTTGGTTAGCAATTAACCAAAATCGGATCAATCAGGAAGTTCCATCTTAAAGTGGGATAAATTAAAAATATTGCACCATTTTCAGCAAGCCTAACTTATCCACCAACAGTAGTATCAATCGAGTCCATTAAAACAAACTAAGACTCTTATCTAGTCAGCTTTAGTTGACTTGAACTTTTAGCCAGGAATTTG
>CAZNNK010000137.1:0-9060 GCA_964574085.1 uncultured Coleofasciculus sp. | reverse complement strand
ATAATTTTATCCCTTTAATGTGGTTAGAAAAACTATTGCGGAGATGCCTTATCTATAGCATTTCATGATCAGATTAAGGTGGTTACTGTTATTGTCTATCCTTAAAAATAGGTAGCTAGTATTCCAAGCTACAAATAATTGCTTAATCGCTCTTTGTTATTTTTATTTAAGATTAAAAAAATTATAATGAACTGTAGGGTGGGTTAGGCGGTAACTCCATAAATAGGAATAACCATTTAATGAAATATCCGCCGTAACCCACCAATAATAAGGATAAAAAACATAAAACAACGGTGCGTTACGCTTTGCTAACGCACCCTACTGCCGTGACCCACTTAAAATAGGGCTTTGTTTGTAGTGAGAACTTTAGTTCTCTAACGCCTAGCTTGAGAGGGCTAAAGCCCTCACTACGAACCCAATCTATCGCACCAAATTAGCTGGGTCACGGCACTACAATTTGTGGTGATGAATGCCAGCGTTTATGGCAAAAACAGCGCAACGACAAGCGATTTAACCACAACCTAAGCCACTGCCGCTACATCCGCCAACTTGACCCGCCGCAACTTGCCGTTTGCCTTTCAGCTTTGACAAATCACTTCCTTCATAAACGGCTTGCAATCCCGTCTCAATAAAACCGCTCATTTCCACCGGAAGCACACCACACTTGGTCAAAATTTCTTTCGGGTTATCGCCAATACTGCTGGCTAAAATTGCCCGACAATCTTTCAGCATATTCGCCACTTTTTGCCACCGTTCAAAACCACTTCCACGGTCAGGGGCGAGGCGTTCTTCCACTAAGGTAAAGCCTTGTTCCGTTTTCTGCCAAATCTGAAACTGATCCGCTTGACCTAAATGCTGATTTACCAGAATTCCTTCAACGGTTGCTACAGCGACATAAGGGCGTTCTTTTTCTTCAATGGGAATCACTTTCTTAGAACAAGCAATCAAACACCCGTGGAATTCCTCGGACTGATCTGCGCCTAAAAGTCCCACAGCATCTGCCCGACAGCGTGTACAATGGCGCATTTGCGGTAAATATTCCTCGCATTCTTTGCGGATTTTCGCCATCGTAATCCCATCGGGTTCAGTCAATCCCTCAAATGGCGTTTCGGCGGTGGGATACATCGCCATCGCATTAAATAAATCTGCCCCAAGTTCTGCCATGGTTTTGGCAACTTCAACCACATGATGGTCATTAATTCCGGGCATGACAATGCAGTTTATTTTAACCGTAATTCCGGCGGATTTTAGTCCTTTTACGGCTTCTAATTGGCGTTCTAAGAGTAACTTCGCACCTTTTAATCCCTGATAAACTGACTTGTCATGGCGTACCCAACGGTACACTTTGCGCGTAATTTCCGGGTCGATCGCGTTGATGGTAACGGTAACGTGACTGACGCCAATTTCGGCAATTTCGTCGATATATTCGGGTTTGAGATTTAACCCATTGGTCGCCAAGCAGAGGATTAAGTCGGGAAACTTTTCCCGCAGCAGCCGCATTGTGCCTAAGGTTTCCTCTGGATTGGCAAAGGGATCACCGGGACCCGCAATTCCAGCTACACTGATTCTCGGTTCTTTCTCTAATACTTGTTCCATGTAAACAACGGCTTGGGCGGGAGAAAGAATGGTACTGGTTACACCGGGTCTACTTTCGTTAACACAATCATATTTGCGATTGCAATAATTACATTGGATATTGCACTTGGGTGCTACCGGTAAATGGACTCGTCCGAACTGTCCTTTTACCTTGACATTAAAACAAGGGTGATTTTCTAAGTTAACTGTAGCTGTCATGGTTTTCTCTCCTGAAGTGATGAGTTGAATTTAGTGAAACACTCTCTAAACTAAATTCAGTAACAAATGATTAAAGCGTGACTCGTCAACCAATGACCAATGACCAATGACCAATGACCAATGACCAATGACAAAATCAAAGATAGCCATACCCCACTGGTGAATCAGCTTGCTTCTTCTCGATAATGGCATTCACAATCCGATCTAACAGGTTCTGAGTCCCGCGATACCCCAGATGTAGCATCCGTTGTCCGCCAAAGCGATCGTGAATGGGGAAGCCTACGCGGATTAGGGGAATTTGCTGTTTTTTAGTCAAGGAATATCCTTTGCTGGTTCCAATCAACATATCGGGGTCTAGACTTTCGATTTCTTCAGAAATTTCATAGAAATCAAATCCTTCTTTAACAATTGGCGGTTCGGTGACAATATCCGAAGTAACCGCATTAATCGCATCCTGAAACTTTCCACTATTTCCTCCTGATGCACATAAGACTATCTTCATGCCGATTTCGGCTAAAAATGCCGTTAATCCGACACATAAATCTTCTTCCCCATAAACAACTACCCGCTTACCAAACAGATATTTATGGGAATCAACATAAGCATCAACTAACCGTCCCCGTTCCAGTTGATGTTTTCTCGGTGTCGCACACCCAGAAACCTCTTCTAGGGCTTCAAAGAAGCGATCGCACTCTCGCAACCCAATCGGCATCCCCAAGGCGTACAGGGGAACACGGTTGCGTTCAGCCAGAAGTTGACCCCCAGAATTCCCAGTCCGTTGCAACACTTGACCGAACTCAATCGTGGCGTCAGAATGTCCCATAGTTTGAATCGCCGCAATTGGCGTTCCCCCTTCTGGAATCTTTTCATAGTCCATTTGTGCGGGGGCGTCTAAGGTTTCTGAGATATCCGGTAGGATAGTTCCTGGACAATTAAAATCGTCAAGAACTTCTTTTAGATAACGGATATCGGCGGGAGAAACTAATCCAGGTAAAAGATTGACTTTGGACGTGTTGATTGTGTAGGGGCGGGTTTCACTACTATCCTTTTCTGTTTGCCCAGATGTGGATAAACCCGCCCCGACTCCTGGGGATTGGGAAGACGTTTTGGGTTTGACTGTTTCCGATTCAACTAACTGATCAATAACTGCCCGCACTGTGGCATGGAAACCTTCCATATGCGTCCCACTATAACTGGGGGTGGAGACATTTAACAAGGTTGGCAATTCCTTGTCGCCAAATTCTTCCTTAAACTCTCTCAACAACCCACTAACATTATCACCAATGGTTTCAGTTAAGCAAGTGGTGGCAATTCCTACAACTTTTGCGCCATATTTATCCATGACATTGAGGATACCTTTTTTCAGGTTAGGTCCTCCGCCATAAACGGCGTGTTTTTCACTCAAGGAAGATGAGGCGATGTCAATGGGTTCGCGAAAGTGGCTAATGATATAACGCCTCATGTAAGTGGCGCAGCCTTGTGATCCATGGAGAAAGGGCACGGTTCCCTCAATTCCACGAAAGGCAATACAAGCGCCCAGAGGTTTACACAGTTTACAGGCGTTGGTTGTGGAAACGTAAGCTTCGGTTTTTTGCTTAATTTTGAGTTTCTTAGACATGGTTTTATCGGTGGCGGCGAATTCGGTAATGGTTTATCATTTCAATCCTGGAATAATGGTGCGTTACGCTACCCTTTGGAAACGCGGCGTGAACGCTAACCCTACAACTTAAGTTTGAGGAATAATGGTGCGTTACGCTTCGCTAACACACCCTACAACTTGAGGCACTAAAGTGCCTACTACGAACAACCCGTTTTAACGGGTTTAAGCTTTTAGCTTGAACTTGAGTTCAAGGCTTGATTGTTACGCGGCACAAATCTCCAGACGGGAGACATAACGGTGCTATGTACTTCCTTAGCAAAATTCACCATTCCCAGAAACCCTTCTAACGCTTCCTTGCGTTCATGGTTGTGGTCGCAAAATCCGAGTCCTAATTTATAGGCAATGGGTCGTTCTTTCACGCCACCGACAAAGATATCTACATCTTTTTCTTTCAAAAATGCCGAGAGTTCTAAGGGGTTAGAATCATCTACAATAATTGTGCCGTCATCGGTGACTTCGTGGAGTTCTCGGTAATCTTCGCTGGTTCCCGTTTGCGAACCCACCATCACCACATCCATGCCGATAAGTCGGAAGGCTTTCACTAAGGAAAAAGCCTTGAACGCACCGCCCACATAAATCGCCGCTTTTTTACCTTGTAAGTCTTTGCGGTACTCTTGCAGTTTAGTATACAACAGGGTTAATTCTTCCCGCACTAAGTCTTGAGCGCGTTTGAGAATGTCTGGGTCATCCTCGAAGAAGCGGGCAACTTTATACAAGGCTTCCGCCATGTCTTCGACACCAAAGTAGGACACTCGTAGAAACGGAGTTCCATACTTTTCTTTCATCATTTTGGCTAAGTCCATCGTCGCCCCAGAACACTGAACCACGTTGAGTGCAGCGCCATGCGATCGCGCGATATCTCCAACTCTACCATCCCCTGTAATATTGGCAACAACCTGGACACCCATGCGTTCAAAATATTCGCGGATAATCCAAATTTCTCCGGCTAAATTAAAATCACCCAGAATATTAATACTGCGAGGAGAAATTCCGGTAGTATCCCCTGTCCCCACTAAGCGAAACATGGCAGTACAAGCGGCATTATATCCTGCCCGTTTATTGCCCTTAAATCCTTCTGATTTAACCGGGATTACGGGGATATTTTTTTCTTGGCTAACTCGCCGACATATCGCTTCTAAATCATCACCAATAATACCCACAATACAGGTAGAATAAACAAACGCCGCATTGGGGTGATGGCGGTCAATCAGTTCCGTTAACGCCTGATGGAGTTTCTTCTCACCCCCAAATATGACATCCCGTTCTTGTAAATCCGTGGAAAAACTCAACCGATGCAATTCTGGACCCGATGAAAGCGCCCCGCGAATATCCCAGGTATACGCCGCGCAGCCGATGGGTCCATGAACTAAATGAACCGCGTCAGCGATGGGGTATAAAACAACGCGAGAACCACAAAATACGCAAGCCCGTTGGCTAACTGCACCCGCAAGACTATCTTTATTACATTCCAGATTAAACGGTTGGTTTCCTTTGCGGTGAATTTGCTTTTCACGTTCTTGGAAAATAACAGGTTCCATATCGTCAGGCTCACAAACGTTGTACAAAAATACTTTTAGAAGGAAGAAGCGGAAAAGGCGGGGAATAAGTAAGCCCCGACACCCGCCAAGAACTCAAGTTCTTGGCTTATAGCTCAAGTCGTCTAAAGACGACTGGAATTCTTTCGTGTAGGGGCGACCCGCTTGTACAAATCAACAACTGTATCCATTCAATTGACTCGGGTCGCCCTTTACTATCTGAGATTTAACTAACAAACAGATAATCCTCAGCAGGTTTGCCGTCTTCTAAGGCGTCGAGGATTTCGTCAATGGCTTCTTCATCAACATTGCCGTACCAGTAATTATCTGGATAAACCATCATCACAGGTCCGTTGTTGCACAGATTCATGCATCCCGTTGAGGAAACCAGAGCGTCTAAACCGCGATCGGTGATTTCTGATTCGAGATACTGGATTAACGTTGTAGAATCCTTGTTCTGACAAACTCCTTTCGCGTTGCCATTGACTCGGAAGCTGGAACAAACGAAGATATGGTGTTCAGGTTTCTGCATGATAAACCCCCTTAAAAAGGATGAAAAATTAAGGATGATTTTTGAGTTTTTTAGGACTAACTCCAACCTTGGATTTGGGGCGGGTTTAGTCACATCAGGTGACACGAACTATCCGAATTAACCCGCCCCGATCGCGTTCTAGCGAACCAATTCAAACAGCTCATCGGGAGCATCCCGGTCGAGGCGTTCGAGTAAGGTGTTGCAAATATTAGATAGCAGGTAGATACCACCCCAGTAGCAAGCTGTGGGGAAGTAGCTGTGACCGACGCGATCTAAAATGGGGAAACCGAAGCGCACGATCGGAATATCTTCATCACGACCGATATACTTGCCGTATTCATTGCCCAGAAGCAAATCGACTGGTTCATTCTTAATCAGTTGATGCAAGTAGAACAAGTCTGCATTAGCTGCAACCACAGCATCGGGAACGGTATCCTTGAGGATATCTTTGACCCGTTCTTCAAAGCGCTTACCAACCGGGCTACCCGTAATCACGTAAACCGGTAACATACCGCAGTCTACGAGGAACTCAGTCGCAGAGATCACCTGGTCAGGGTCACCGTATACCGCAACCCGCTTGCGATACAGATACTGCTGCATATCCGTCATCACATCAACCAACCGTCCTCGGTCATCATTGAGGGACTCAGGTGGCGTGACATCACTGAATTCAATCAAGGCTTGGACAAAGCGGTCAGTGGCGCGAAGACCAATGGGTAAGTCTAGGACACGAGCCGGAACTTGGCACTTGTTTTGTAGGGCTGTCGCGGCGGCTTCTGAGGTAAAATTACCCAAGGCTAAGGTGGCAGTGCTATTCCCGGTGTCGATTAAATCGGGAATCAGTGTCCCGCCTTTCGGGTACATCTGAAAATCACCGGTTTTCGGTGTATCCACCACATCCGAGGTATCCGGGAATACAATCGCGTCAATCCCCATTTGGGTCACCAACTGCTTAACCGCCCGCACGTCGGAGGGTTCGACATAGCCCGGAATAATGTTGAGCTTGTTATTCGGCGTCTCGGTTTTTGCCGATAAATAGGTCACCATCGCCTTGGTCATATTCGACCAGCCAGTGACATGAGACCCGACGTAGCTGGGAGTATTGGCGTGAATGACATATTTGCCTTCGGGAACTGCCCCAGATTCACGGGATTGGCGGATAAATGTGGGTAAATCATCGCCAATGGTTTCCGATAAGCAAGTGGTACTTACCGCCACCATATCCGGGTTGTACACGGTAAAAATAGTGGTCAGAGCTTGCTTGAGGTTTGCACCACCGCCGAACACAGAGGAACCCTCAGTAAAGGCGCTGGTTGCCGCCATGATGGGTTCTCTGTAATGGCGGGTCAGGTGAGACTTGTGGAATGAACAGCAGCCTTGGGAGCCGTGGGAGTTTGGCAAGCAGCCATGAATCCCTAATGCGGCGTACATTGCACCAATAGGCTGACAGGTTTTAGCCGGGTTAATTCGTAGCGCCTTGCGTTCAACGATTTCTTTAGGGGTTGCTTCTAACATGATTCTGGTTCTCCTTTGTGGGTTTAAGTCTGTAGGGGCGGGTTTCACTATTAACGTTGCTTGTTCAACCTAGATGTGACTAAACCCGCCCTGCTCGCAAGAATTAACGGATAACTTTTTTGCTCTCAGACGCGCCATGGCGCGTCTCTACATTGGCTAGCTCTGCCAGGGGGCTTTAACCAACTTCCAAGTGGGGTTGTTAATCCGCATATCGATATCTTTGGCAAAATTAACCGCACCTTGGAATCCGGCAAACGGACCACCGTAGTCGTAGTTGTGAAGTTGCTTACAAGGAACGCCAAACTTCTCAATCACATACTTGTCCTTAATCCCGGAACCGACGATATCGGGCTTGAGGCGCTTAATCAGAGTTTCTAGCTCATGATGGGAGATGTCATCAATCATCAATGTATCTTCACCCATCTCCGAAATCATCCCCTCGTACCGATTCAGGAACCCTTCTTCTTTAAGCTGCTCCACCCATGCTGGGTCAGCAGTTAGTTTGTAGCGCTCTGGGTCTTTTTCGACACGCAACTCTTCGACGTTACGGGAGTCGGCGTCTACTTTCAACGGTAGAACTTGACGACCTTCGTAGTCATCCCGGTGAGCGAACTCATAGCCAGCAGCAATGGTTTTGATGCCTAAGTCTGCAAACAAGTCTTGGTAGTGGTGAGCGCGAGAACCGCCCACAAACAGAATCGCACTCTTGCCTTGCAACCGTTCCCGAATCGGGGCAATTTCCGCTTCTGCGGCAGCCACTTCTTCAGCAATCACCTCTTCAATGCGCTGGGTAAGTGCCTCATCATTAAAGAATCGGGCAACCTTACGCAAGGACTTGGCAAACGCTTGAACGCCGATGAAGCTGACCTTTGTCCAAGGAACCCCAAACTTGGTCTCCATCATCTCCGCCATGTAGTTAATTGAGCGGTGACACATGACCAAGTTCAACTTAGCTAAATGGGCTTTCGTCGCTGCATCGTAAGTGCCATCACCACTGAATGTAGCAATCACATTAATGCCACACTTCTCAAGCACCCGCTCAATTTCATAGGAATCGCCGCCAATGTTGTACTCACCCAAAAGGTTGACGGTGAAGCCTTCAATTTCTTCGTCTGTTGCTTCGCCTTCACCCACCCAATTTTTAAAGAAGCCATTGTTGGCAATGTGGTGACCCGCAGACTGGGAAACGCCTTTGTATCCTTCGCAGTTAAATGCCACCACCGAAATGCCGAGTTCTTCAGTCATCTCTTTGGCAACGGTTTGGATATCGTCACCAATTAACCCCACGGGACAAGTTGCCGTCACCGTAATCGCATTGGGCTTAAAGATGTCGTAACCTTCCTGAATTGCCTGACGCAGCTTTTTCACACCGCCGAAGACAATATCAGAGTCCTGCATGTCGGTGGTGACACAGTAGCTCATGTAATTCTTGCCATCTTCACGGCTACGATACTGGTTGCGTCGTGTCATCCAGGTGTAGTACGAACAGCCCACTGGTCCGTGAACAATGTGCAGACAATCCCCAAAGGGACCAACAACCACCCCTTTACAGCCAGCAAAGGCACAGTGTCTGGTGTTGAGAATGCCAGGAACGGTTCGCACATTCGCCTGAATTTCCTGTCCTTCGATGGACGGGTCCCGCATCACGATATGCTTTGCCCGTTTTCTGGCAACTTTGGCTGGGTAGGGCGATACCATCTCTTTGGTAACGTCTTTCGGGTCTACTTCATACGTCGCCTTTTCTAATTTTAAGGTATCTGAATCATGGGGACTCATAATCGTTTTCTCCTGTCTTAATTGCTTTTTTTGAAAGGGCGGATTCAATCAAGTTATCGATGTGTACCAAACCGTTATTCGTAAAACCCGCCCCTGCATTTCGCGGGGAAACTTTAACCCGTCATTTCATCAATCGCGACGGCTCCTGTTTCGCCACTGCTCACGCGGACACTATCATCAACGGGCAGAACAAAGATTTTTCCATCTCCTGGGTTGCTGGTCTGATTGGTTTGAATCAGGGCATCAAC